>CAZNMS010000033.1:2943-33659 GCA_964573505.1 uncultured Planctomycetaceae bacterium
CGCAGAGCGAAAGGCGACTATGTAACGCGTCCTACAATGCGCGCAAGCCAACAAGAAATCGCGAACGAGTAGTACGAGGAAATTGGACCTCTGTCGGAGTCGTCCTGACTGCGTTCTCTGCCATCTTGAGGAGTCGATGATGAGATTCTCACGCCTGTGTTTCTTGTTACTCACCGTTGTGCTGAGCCTCGCGAGCGCGGCTTTGGCTGATGACAAACTGCGGATCATCGTTTTCGGTGCTCATCCCGATGATGCTGAATTCAAGACGGCCGGCACGGCGGTTAAGTGGGCTCGGCAAGGGCATGAAGTGAAGCTCGTGTCGGTCACCAATGGAGACATCGGACACTGGCAGATGGCAGGCGGTCCGCTCGCAAGCCGACGGACGGCGGAGGTCACTGCGGCGGCGAAGAAGTTCGGCACTCATTCGCAGGTGCTCGACATTCACGATGGGGAGCTCGAACCCAATCTCGAAAACCGCCGGAAGATCACGCGGCTGATTCGTGAGTGGAAAGCAGACATCGTCATCTCGCACCGGCCATGGGACTATCACCCGGACCATCGTTATGTCGGCGTGCTCGTACAAGACGCAGCGTTCATGGTCACCGTGCCCTTCATTTGTCCCGACGTTCCGCCGCTGAAGAAGAACCCGGTCTTCTTGTTTTCGAGCGACGGCTTCTCGAAGCCCTATCCGTTTAAGGCGGACATTGCGGTCTCGGTTGATGACTCGTTCGACAAGAAGCTTGAAGGACTGCACGAGCTGACGTCGCAGGTCTATGAAGGTGGCGCGAGCGGCAGCGAGGAATTCGTGCGAACGGTTCCGCCTGCGGCTGATGAGCCCGGTCGCAAAGCATGGTTGCGCCAACGTTGGGAAGCTCGGCAAGGCGGCGAGGCCAATAAGTTCCGCGACGCGTTGCTCGATTGGTACGGGCCGGAAGCGGGTAAGGCGGTGAAGTTCGCGGAGGTCTTCGAGATCTGCGAATACGGACGACGGCCCGGCAAGGACGAGATCAAGAAGCTGTTCCCGTTCTTCGGGAAGTAACGATTGCTACACGAGCGAGGCGAGTCGTGAGTGATCGACGTCGCTTGCATGCAGCCTCGCGGCGTTAGGTCGCTTGAGCCCGAGGATCGTGAGTTCTGGGGCAAGTTTTCGGAGTGAGTGGCACGGTGCGAGCCGCACATACCGGGGCTCGTCGGATTCAGATTAAAACCGCGTGTGTCATTTATTACACATCACCGGCTACAGGTTGTGAGTCTTCTTAATCTTAATCGTACTCTTAATCTTAATCCGTCTTTCGCAGACTCGTCGTTCGGAGGCTGAGCCTCGCCAGGTAAGAAGTACTACTCACCGAGCAAGTACGCCGCCGGGTTCTCGATGGCTCCGACGATGTCTTTCAAGAACGTGGCGGCGGGGGCTCCGTCTATCGCGGCATGATCGAACGTCAGACTGAGCGTTATGCGCGACTGAGGCACGATGCGATCATCAGCAAGCACGACGGCTTCGCGCCGGATCGCTCCCAATCCGAGGATTGCGATCTCGGGGTAATTGATGATCGGCGTGAAGCCATCAATCCCGAGAGCACCGAGATTCGAAATCGAAATCACTCCGCCCTGCATCTCGGCAGATAAGAGACGCCCCGAGCGCGCTCGATCAATCAACTCGCGAGTTTCTTGTGCCACTTGCAGCAGTGTCCTTTGAGTGACGCTCACAACTGGGACAAGCAAGCCGTCACGAGTATCGACCGCGATACCGATCGCGATGTCGTCAGAGACGGGAAGCAGCGATCGTCCTTCTGTCGCTTCGTGCCATCGGACGGACATCTGCGGATGCTGCGCCAGCACTCGCGCAACGAGGCACGCGACGATGTCGGTCAACGCCGGGACGAGCTTTGCGTTCGCGGCTTTGAACTGCTCACGCAGCGCGACGATGTTCGTCGCATTGGCAACCGACGTCAGAGTGACGGGGATCGTGCGCTCGCGACTGATACGCAATCGCTCGGCAATCGCCTTGCGACGCGGAGATAGCCCGCTGATCGCTGCTGATGGGCGAGTGGAGACAACTGGCACCGGCTGCGGTGAGGCCGCGCGCTTCGTCGTCGTTTTCGTTGTTGGCGCGGCGAGTGGCTGAGTTGATGCCGCCGCGCGCACATCGGCTTCGCGAATTCGTCCGTCACGACCCGAACCGTGCAGCGTCTGCCAGTCGACTCCGACTTCTGCCGCAACGCGCTTCGCTCGCGGAGTTGCGACGGAGCGAACTTCGCTGCCGTAAGAGTCGCCGCGCGGCTGACGCTGAGCACTCGAATGCCACTGATCCGAATCGTCTTCAGTCTCTCGCTGCGCGACGGAAGGACGATCGCTGCTCGGCTGATTCAGGAAGGCGACCGTCTGCTCGACGTTGCCGAGATTCGGCGGGTCTTGTCCGTCAATCGGCGCGACCTCACCGGGAGCGAGCAGGTATCCGAGCAACGCTCCGACCTTCACTTCATCCCCCGCTCGCGGACAGTTCGCCGAGATGTGAAGTCGCCCGGCATCAACCGACTCGATCTCTTGAGCCGCCTTCTCGCCTTCCATTTCGAAGAGCGGATCACCGACCGCGACTTGCTCCCCCGCCTTCTTGAGCCATCCAACAAAAACGCCTTCTTCCATTGACCATCCGAGGCGCGGGATGCGGATTTCATTCATCAGTCAGACCTTCAAGGAATTTGGGCATGGTTCACGGTGAGGTTGCAGAGCCGCGCCCGTCAGGAAGCGGAATCCGTTACGAAATAGCCAAAACTCCGCTTCCTAACGGGCGCGGCTCTGCGACCCAATGCGAGACCGAAATGAACCTCGCCGGAAGTTGAATTGGCGAACAGCCTGTCGTCGTCGCAAGGACATCCAGTCCGCGCCGCCGTTTGCGAACTCGGCGATTGTCTGAGGTTGCCGTCCTGCACGAGGCGGACGCTAGCGACACGATCGCGTTTCGTAGAGCAGGCGGAGCGGCTTCTTTGCTGTGTCGCAAAAATTGCATGTACCACTGCGGGAAACGGCGCCGGCCTGCGACTTCGACGATGAGCGCATCGAGGAAACACTGTTGAACTGATCGCGACTCACTCGACGCAAAGTTCTCTGCCGTCCGCGTTGCCCGTGAGGTGAATCTCTGCCGCCGATTGGGAGTCCGCCTGAATGTCGGAGGCTTTTGAGGTCGCACACCGCCCGCACAAAGGCCGAGACATAGAGTTCACCGCGACGAGTGACCGCCGTTGGCGAGCACGTTCTGTCGACTCATCCAATCTCTTGCCGCTGTTCGAGGCCATCATGAGCGAGTCAGGATCCGCCGTCCTAGATGCACCGTCTTCCGAGACGGTCGCAGTGGGCGTCGATGATTTGCTCATTGGGCGCCCGATCCAGTTTCCCATTTTCGACGACAATGGCGTCCTGCTGTTGGCCGAAGGTGCGGTCATCACGTCGGACTTCAAGCGACTCTTGAGGCAACGGAAGCTGCCGGAAGTCAACGTCCATAAGGACGATGTCGCAAATATTACACTCAACGCCGACATTCTCGCGGGCGTCGACGATTTCAGCTTCGACACCGCACTCACAAAGGAACTCGACAAGTTCGTCGAAGGCGGGCTTCCGCCGCTGCAAAACAGCGGCCCGTCCGTCAAAGACAGCATGGTCTCGCTCGGACGCATCGCCTACGACGGCAAGCAGCGAGACCGACTCGTCGAACGCAACAAGGAAAACGGCAAGCAGCTCAACAGCATGATCGACGACGCCTTGAACGGCGGACGTCTCGACGGCGCGGTCGCGACTCAAATGGCCGGCAGCTATCTCAATGAGATGCGAGCCGACGTTGAAAACGTTCTGACATCGTCCGTCGGAGTGTTCGATGACGACTGCATGTCGCATCAAGCCTTGCAGACCTCAATGGTGGCGATGGCGCTGGGTATCGAGCTCGGCTTCGATGCTGCCAATGTGAAGACACTCGGACTGATCGGACTCGTGCATGACTGGGGCATGATGAAAGTGCCGAAACGCATTCGGCAGTCGAAGACACCTCTGACACCTGAAGAATTTCACGAAGTCAAAAAGCATCCGATTTACTCGCTGGAGTTGTTGGATCGAGCAACCTCAATTCCCGGCATCGTTTCGCTCGTCTCATATCAAATTCACGAACGCCCAAACGGAAAAGGATATCCGCGAGGACGCTCCGGAAATGCCATTCATCAATTCGCCCGAGTAATAGCAGTCGCCGATGCCTATACCGCAATGACGACCGCGCGAACTTGGCGCAAACCGCTGATGGCCTATGCGGCTGTTGAAACACTGGTTCGTGAGGCCGGACAAAAAGCCTATGACCCAGTCGCAGTCAGAGCGCTGCTTAATGTGCTGTCTCTATTCCCGATTGGCAGTCTTGTGACACTCTCTGACGGCAGCATCGCACGGGTCATGCGGCGCAACGGCAAGAATTACACAAAACCGATCGTGCAACGCCTGCAATCGAGCAGTGGGCAGCGCGTCGATTCCGCAGCACCCGAGAACATAATTGATCTCACGCAAGTCGAATTCTCCGTCGAACAAGCACTACCGACTCCGAGCCGAGACGAATTGTCTTTGTCCGAAGCATTGAACCTGACCGATTCAAATTCTTGGTAGTTAACACCATCACGTCCGGGCTGTTGATGGAAACTGTGATTGAACTATGAAACTCGAAGCCGTTATTTCCGAACGCGAAGAGAAACTCGCCGAGCGAGTTCTGGATATGTTGGATCGTTGGGCCGACCGCCTTAACGGCCATCAAGACCAGAAACGCGAATTTCCGCGCAAACGATTTCGTGCTCGCGTCACTGTTTACATTCCGGAAACAAGCGGAATGGCCGGTGAATGCGCCGAATCAACGAGCTTTCAAGTTTGGTCGCGAAACCTCTCTCAAGGCGGAATGTCCTTTGTTTACCGAGGACATATCAAAGCCGAGAAAATCGTTGTGTGTCTCGATCCCGACAAAGGCGGCACGCATTGGTATCAAGGCGTGCTCGTCCGCAAGCGACTTGTGCATAATGATTTTTGGGAGTACGGCGTCAGATTCACCGGCACGGCGCAGATCTAAATCGAAGCCAGACTTCGGTAGCCGAGATCGTCAGATCTCGGACGTTTCAAGTCCCTGAAATCTCACGATTTCAGCAACATGGTACTTTGCGGAACAAGCGAACTTGAGCACGCGAAGGCATTCTGACTCCGTCTCAACAGTACGAGTCCATTATTACGAGACCGGTAAGGCTCCCTATGCCACTCATTGAAACTGCCTGTGCGACAGAAAACTTCATCGAACCGGTGACGGAAGCGGTCAACGTTATGTTCGATTCGATGTTTGGGTGCGGAGTGCGCCGGACGGCGGTCGCCAAAACAAATAGCGACTCGGTATATGACCTCTCTTCACTCGTCGGTCTTGCCGGCGATTACTCCGGTTCAATGTGTCTGAGCATGCCGGTAGAAGCAATCTTCGCGCTCGTCAAGGCTGCTGTTGATATCGAACTCAACGAAATCAATCGCCTATGTCGTGATACGATCAATGAACTTGTCAATGTCATTGCCGGATATGCAAAAGACAGACTCGTTGAAGATGATATCAAGTTAGGACTACCGACTGCGGTGCAGGGAGCCGGAGTGGCAATCAATTTTCCTCAAAACTCAGAACCAATTCGGCTCGACTTTGAATCAGAACTGGGGCGTCTGATGGTCATTATTGGATTGGTTCGCAAGCCTAAGAACGGAGATTTCGAATGAGAGTAATGGTTGTTGATGACTCGGAAATGACGCGTATGATCGCCAAAAAGACGCTGAAGAATCTCGGCGTTACGGATGTTGTCGAGGCGGCAGACGGCGTTATCGCCCTGCAGCTTTTCGATCAAAGCCCGGCAGACGTCATCTTTAGTGACTGGAATATGCCGAATATGGACGGACTGGCGATGCTGAAGGAGATTCGTCAGCGAAATCCAAACGTGCCGGTGATCATGATCACGACCGAAGGTTCAAAGGGAAAAGTGGTACAAGCAATTCAGGAAGGCGTGAGCGACTACCTCGTGAAGCCATTTACGCCTGCCGGGTTGCAAGAGAAGTTGTCGAAGTGGATTGGAGTCACGGTCTGAACTTCGTAGCAAAGGCTGATATCCGACGATCACCGTCAGGCTCGTCTTAGTGATGATGTAGCTCGTGCTCGCTGCCTTTCTCGTGAAGGCAGTAGCAAGCGGGGCGGGCATCATCTCTTGAGGCGAGCCTGATTGCGTTTCCGGCACGGCGAGAGGTGAGGGACAAGAGGTGAGATTCAAAGCTAAAGACTCGGACGCACTCGATTGGGTAGATCGAGTCGCAGCCGACGTCAGTTACGCAGAAATTGCGACGGCGGTCTTCTAGGATGCTGCCCTATTGGCCGTTTCATCCTCATTCCGCACTGCATCCGATGCCCTGCGATCACCTCTCGGAATTTCTCAATCTACTCGCTGATCGCGGAGATCTCGCGAGAATCAGCGTCCCAGTTGATCCGGCGCAGGAACTGGCTGCCATTACGCAAGAAGTCGTCTCCGGCGGCGGTCCGGCGCTGCTTTTCGATAATGTGTTGGGGTTTCAGTTTCCGGTCGTCAGCAATCTGCTCGGGACCGAGCAGAGACTGTGTTGGGCGCTCGGAGTGGAGAGTTTCGAGGACGTCGCCGAGCGAATCCGCGCCGTCGTTCAGCCGAGCTTGCCGCAAGGATGGCTTGAGGCATTGCAGCTCGTGCCGCGATTCGTCGAGACGGCGCACTGGCCGCCACAGAGCGTCGATATCGCCGTCGCACAGCAAGTGACGAAGATGGGGCGCGACGTCAATCTCGGCGAGCTTCCGATACTCCGTTCGTGGCCGCTTGAAACTCACCCGGTTTTGCAGAGCGGGCAAGTGATTGCCGAATTTCCGACGAGCGAGACTTCGCCAGCATCAGTTCCGTTGAGCGTTGAAGATCTCGCAACTCAGAGCCCGTCTCCGCACGCATTGAGGCGCCGACTGGTATCGCGCGTCCCGGTGCAAGTGCGAGACGCCGCATCTTGCTTTCTGCACTGGAGTCCGCAATCGCCCGAATGGCAACTGCTTAAAGAGTATCAACGTCGCAATTCTCAGATGCCGGTTGCGGTTGCTATCGGAGGAGACCCGACAATTCTGTTCGCCGTCGATTCGCCAGTGCCGGCGCACGTTGATCCTTTTGTGTTCGCCGGCTTTTTACGGCGGCAACCTGTCACACTGACGCGCGGTCGCAGTATTAATCTGCATGTTCCGGCAAATGCCGAGTTGATACTCGAAGGCACGATTGATCCCGCAAGAGAGCTAGAGGTTGCTCCGCCGATCGGGCAAGAGACCGGGTATTATTCAACGCCGTGCCGACTGCCGGTTATGCACGTGACTGCGATTACGCACCGCTCAAATCCCATTCTGCCGATGGTTGTCGCGACGACCCCGCCGTGCGAACTCGACACCTTTGCCCGAGCTTCGGAAACAATCTTTCGGCCTCTTATTCAATTGGCGATTCCGGAATTGGTCAGCGTGCACCGCCCGGCTTCGGGCGCTTATCGGCACATTGTGTTTGCGAGCATTCGCAAGACCTATCCGCAACAAGCCCGAAAGGTCATGAATGCACTTTGGGGACTCGATCAACTCGCGACTTCAAAGCTGCTTGTCATCGTTGATGACGATGTCGATGTTGCGAACGATGACAGCGTTTGGTTCGCAGTAGCGTCGCATGCTCATCCGGGTCGGGATACTCTCTTTAGTGACGGTCCGGCTGATATGCTGGATCACGCGAGCCCCATTCGCGGCATTGGAAGCCGAATGGGAATTGATGCAACTCGAAAGCTTCCCGACGAAGGTCATCCGCGAGAATGGCCCGAGTCGTTGAGCTTCGACGCTGACGTACTTCACAAAGTAAATGCCCGCCGCCCGAGTCTGCCGTTCGGCAAGAAGGACCGATGAAAGCTTCGGGCAGACATTCTTGTCAATTAGTCCTAAGTAGCAGTCGAGAATTTCAGCATTGGATAAACCCGGAGACGGCGCTACGCCGCCGAGTTTCGGTTATTCAATTGCGATTACGAAGCCTAATTCAGCGTCTCACTCTTTCGCCGAGCATGTTCATCATTTACCCCCGATCAAAGTTGCGCCGCGACTGAGTCAATCGGTCCTGCATCCAAACTCTTTACTAATCTCAAAAAAACTCACGCATATGACAGTTGATAAGACAGGAACTCGAATTCGCCGCATGTTCGGCGAGATCTCGGGGCGATACGACTTTCTCAATCACTTTCTTTCCGGCGGCACTGACATCTACTGGCGCTGGCGGACCGTTCGGCGAGTCGCCCCAAAAGGTGATGCGCCGATTCTCGATGTCTGCACCGGGACCGGTGACTTAGCAATTGCCTATTGGAAAAAGGCAAAGAGCAAGCTGCGCGTCGTCGGCACGGACTTCACGCACGAGATGCTCGTTATCGCTCGTCAAAAGGCAGCTCAAATACTGGGACCGAATCCCGCTGCGGCCGAGTCGCTTTCATTTCTCGAAGCAGACACTCTGAAGTTGCCCTTCGCTGAGAATCAGTTTCAAATCGTCTCGGTCGCCTTCGGTCTGCGAAATGTCTCAGACACGATTGGCGGACTCCGAGAAATGACCCGCGTCTGCCGACCCGGCGGGCGAGTGGCGGTGCTTGAGTTCTCGATGCCGACGAACCCATTGCTCGGCGCAGTTTATCGCTGGTACTTCAAGCACATCCTGCCGCGCATCGGACAGTTGCTCGCGCGTAATACAGAGGCGGCCTATAACTACTTGCCGCAGTCCGTGTCGCAGTTTCCGCAAGGCACAGAGTTGACTGGTATGATGGCGACAGTCGGTCTCGTGAATTCGACTTATACCCCGCTGACATTCGGCATTGCGACGCTTTATGTGGGCACGAAGCCGGAATGATGTCGGGCTTGCGATTGGAATTGAGACATTCTCGTTTAACGGCAAGCCGGAGGCGACGAGTATAATTCGGTCACGGCAGCTTGCCTCTCTGAGTCGAGCATTTACAGCAAGAAATCGTTCGATTCCACGAGTCAAGCTACAGGGTATAAAACAAAACGCCCGGCACTCAGTTTGAGTGCCGGGCGTTTTCGTTAGATATTCAGCTTCTCGCGAGCGAGTTACTGCAATTAGCGGAGTTGCTCAAGCAGAGCGAGTGCTTGACGAACTCGTTCGGCACCGCCGAACGAATCGACCAATTGCTTTGCACTCACGAGGTCGGCTGCTGTCAGTGAGCCGGTATTAACGGTAGCACGAGCCGGGGCTGCTGCTGGCGCTGCTGCGGGAGCAGCAGCACGCGGCGGACGGCCGCGACGAGCAGGTGCTGCTGCCGGAGCGGCGGCGGCTGCAGCGGCATCACGCGGCGGACGACCGCGACGAGCTGCGGGAGCGCTGCCACCAGCATGCACGCGATTAAACACTGCGTTGATCAATGACACTGAAACGGTGTGCCCAGCAGCAATCATGGCGTCACGAATTTGAGGGCGAGTCGCGCCTTTGTTCGCTTCGATGTAGTTGCGAATTTCTTCGCTGACATTCACACCGCCAGAAGGACGGCCGCGACGAGCTGCACCCGATGATTCCTTAGGCGCGCCGTCAGGCTTTGCATACTTAATCTTGTTGACCAGCGGGAGCGAAACGGTAACGCCTTTCGCTGCCAACGCTTCAACAACCTTCTTTGCCGGCATTTTCGGGTCGCTCTTCAACATCGCCCGTACTTCATCACTTTTGCTCGGACCTTCTTCCACTTCCATCTCCTTTGCCATTTTCATCTCCCTAAGAAAACACCATTCACTAGCACAGCGAGTGTCTCGGCGGCGAATTCGGCACATCCGAAACGCAGGCTCGGTCCCGCAGCACGCTGCGACGGAACACCAGAAACTGACCCGCAAGAGAACTAACGCGCTCAGCAGCTAGCGAATCCCAAGGTGCGGTGCCTGCCATGCACCGGTGAGGAATAATTGCATGCTTTCGCCAATCACTCAATTCTAAATGCGCCACAGAATGCCAAAAATGTTGGCATTCCTCTGAATTGGATGGACCAGCCGCCTAATTCCACTGTTCGTACCGCCCATTACCTCTGTTGATGAGGCGGAATTCCGAGACATTGAGCCTTGCGAGTTGCTTGCATGAGTGTAGACCAATCAATACTCAGTCTGCCGGATGCGACAAATTGCGAACAAATGCACTGCGAACCAACGCCGGCAAACAGAATTCGTCGGGAAAGCGAGCGGCCGACCATCCTGCTGAGACTCAGCGAAATATGCGATCGCAGTTTCACCACACAGCGGTTTTGTGAAATCGAAGTCGGGCGTCTCACAATGAGTTCCGACGGAACTGCTCATTTCGCGGCTTCAAGCGACTGCGAAATGTTCTCGACGCAACATTTTGCGCGACGTGAAATGCGGTGCGGCGGCAGATCAAAAGTCATCTGGAACGCTCTGCGAACTAATTCGTCAGATGCGACAAAATCGCTTCAAAACAAGGGGCCTTCGCGGTTTGCCTGATTTCGTCGTCGTCGTCGGCCCTTGCGATATTCACCGGGGGATGCTCGATAATCACCAGTCCGGGAAACAATAGCGATCGCGTTCAAAATCAGCTTATGAGAGGCAGTGGCTGCCCCAAATTAGACAACGGGGCCCGCGATTAGGTGCGACTCGCCGCAATGTGAACTCTGCCGGGACAAGTAGAGAAAAACTATCCCCGCTTTGAACAAACACTGGGACGCCAGTCGTCGTCGCGGCAGCGAGGCATGTCAGCAAATTGCCGCAAGTAGAAGCAACTCCGGGCGGTTCGCCTGCGATAGAGACAATTAGGAAATCACAGATTCCCGGTCGCCTTTGAGAATGCTGCGAGCGGCTCGAACAGCGGCTTCTGCGTCCTCAACACTGTTTCGCAAGACGGTCAAATGTCCCATTTTGCGTCCGGGCCGCGCTTCTGTTTTGCCATAAAGGTGCAGCTTGATGTCGCTCGTCGTCAGCATTTGCGACCATTGAGGCTCTCCGTTCGCCCAAACATCGCCGAGCAAATTCGCCATTGCTGCAGGCTGCTTCTGCTGCGTACTGCCTAAGGGCAGATCACATATTGCTCGAACTTGCTGCTCGAATTGGCAAGTGATGTGCGAATCAATGGTCAAGTGCCCGGAGTTATGCGGACGCGGCGCCAATTCGTTGATCAGAATCTCGCCCGACCGCGTCACAAACATTTCGACGCAGAGCACGCCAATCACATCGAGCGACTCAAACACCGCACGAGCAATCTCAATAGCACGTTGTTCCAATTTTGGAGGCAGCCCCGCCGGACACGTTGTCACATCCAGAATGTGATGTGAGTGCGAATTTCTCAGCGGGCCGTAGTGCGCAAATTCGCCACTCGGACGCCGAGCCCCAATGACCGAAACCTCACACTCGAAATCAACAAAGGCTTCGAGAATTGCTTCATCGGTGTTGAGCGCCGCCCATGCGTCAGCGGCACTCATTTGCTCGTCGATTCGCAATTGACCTTTGCCGTCATATCCCGACGAAGCAGTTTTCAAGATGGCCGGGCGGCCTAATTCTGCGAGAGCTTTTTCGAGATCTGAAGCACTGCGGATCGCCCGAAAATCCGGTGTCGGCAACCCGTGCTGACGCAGTGTCGATTTCTCTCTGAGGCGGTGCTGCGAGATATTCAGCACGGCGCCCGACGGTCTTACGAGTGTGAATTGACCGATCAATTCCGTAATCGCAGAGGGCACATTCTCAAATTCGAACGTGACGACACTGACTCCGCGAGCAAACCGCTCAAGCGCCTCAGCGTCCTCATACGGGGCACAGTATTCGATATCTGCAACTTGCCCGCAGGGAGTGTCGCGCTCCGGCGAATACACATGAATGCGGTATCCGAGTCGCCGGGCAGCAATCGCGAACATTCGACCCAATTGGCCGCTTCCGAGAACCCCCAGTGTCGCTCCCGGCAAGATAGGATTTGTCATAACTCCGACTCTGCTAACACTTTTTCCGTTTGCTCGCGCTGAAACGCTTCGAGAGCGGCGGCGAGAGACGGATCGTAAGTTGCCAGAATTCGGACTGCGAGCAAGCCTGCGTTCCGCGCTCCTGCATTTCCTATTGCCAATGTTGCGACCGGAATTCCGCCAGGCATTTGCACGATTGACAGCAGCGAATCGAGTCCCTGCAACGCCTTACTCTGCACCGGAACTCCGAGCACCGGCAATACCGTATGCGCTGCGACCATTCCGGGGAGATGAGCAGCACCTCCAGCGCCAGCAATGATGACTTTCAATCCCCGGCCAGCAGCCGCCTTTGCGTAATCCGCCATCCAGTCCGGTGTCCGATGAGCAGAGACCACTCTACATTCGTGCGGCACACCAAATTGTTTGAGGACGTCGGCAGCGTTTTGCATCGTTTCCCAGTCGGATTTGCTACCCATGATCACTCCGACGACCGGGCCTGCACTGTCACTCATATCAAGATTCCTATGCCTTCAAGAGAAGTGCCTCACCGGGGGCCGCCACAATGTGTGAGGCACACTGGTGCGACGGACTTGTAGTCCGTCGAACGTCGTGAGAAGCGACGGACTGCAAGTCCGTCGTACCCCAAAACGGGAGTGTTCCTCAGGAGACGCTCATATCAGTTGCAAAGTCGACAGCGCATCGTCGCAATTGCGTAGCCGAAATCGTCAGATTTCCAACCGTTGAAATGCCTGAAATCTTATGACTTCAGTTACATGGCGCACGGCAGCACTAATCGTCACTCTTTATGGGGTCAGCCGCGCCTTCGCCAGCCAGATGCGGCAGTGGCGGACCTTCTGCGTTTTCTTCGAGCGGCGGGTAGACCCATATCTCGCCAAATCGCTCTTCTTGCACGGCACGGAAGTAGTAATGCCGCAGCAGTTCCAAAATCGCGAGGAAGATGCCGACGATCTTGCTGCGCTGAGTCACATCATCGAAGAGTGTCGTGAACGCGACTTTGCCCTCGCTCCGCACCTGCGTCCCGATCCGCTCGACATACACCGAAATGGGAGTGTCGTCGTCGCGAATCTTCGTTTCTTTGTCGATGACCTTCTTTTCGAGCACGCGAGCGAGTGCGCTGACTAAGTCCCAAAGTTCGACTTCTTTAATTAAGTCATTCGAAGGGTCATTCGTCACATCCGGACGGTCATTCGCCAGTCGCGGATACTGCATCTGCCACTCGGACGCATGCTCTTCAAGCGTGACTGCCGCTTCTTTGTATTTTCGATACTCAAGCAGTTGCTTGATCAAATCGGTGCGCGGGTCATTCTCGGCAAGCGGTTCGGTAGCAAGAGTCTCTTCTTCGGGATTCGGGAGCACGAGCCGACTCTTGATCTCTGCGAGCGTGCTTGCCATCAGCACGAATTCACCAACAAGTTCGAGATCAATCAGCTCGAGCACATTGAGGAAGTCCGCAAATTGTTTCGCGATGCGGGCGATCGGCAAATTGCGGACATCGAATTCATCTCGCCGCACGAGAAAGAGCAGCAAGTCGAGCGGGCCTTTGAAGATGTCGAGATCGACTCGGTATGTCGTCACATTCGGGCCACTTGTTGAAGAATCACACAATCGGCAGAGCACTGCGGATAAAGGTCGTCGATCGCAGCGCGGCAGTGCCGCAACCGAAATGTACGACGGACTGGTAGTCCGTCGCAGCCGCACATCGACGGGCTACAAGTCCGTCGTACAAGGGCCGCAAGAATCTTCTCGTTTCAACACGCTTTTCACCGTTTGCGGAACAGAGCCCTCAGAATTCCTCTGACACCGCGCAGTCCGACGAAATGTGATCGAACCGCGCGATGTCAATTGCTCACTGCTTCGATTCGGGATTGGGCGACGCTCAAGCGGGTATTGCTACTCTCGCCGTTTCCGATTTGTCGTCGCAATTACGCGGCCTTACGGAGATCGGCTTTGATACGGGTGAGTGAATTATTCGCCGCCGCGCGGACTTTTTCGACGCGGTCACGAAGTGCTCGTTCAAGAGCCGGCATTGCATCAATTGCGACTGGCCCGAGTCGTCCCAATGCCACTGCCGAATTTCTTCGCACATCCATATCCGGATCTGTCAGAGACATGACGAGCGCCGGGATCGATTCTGAAGCCGTCGTTCCGATGCGACCGAGTGCCGATGCCGCGCTGCGACGCACGACAACATCTTCGTCGCGAAGTGCCGCCGACAACGGACGAACGGCATCGCGAGCGAGTGCTCCCAATCGGTCGAGCGAATCTGCCGCACAACGACGGACTTCCGGGTCACGGTCGAGCAAGCACGACACTAATCCCGGAACCGCTGCGACTCCGACCTGCGCCAGTGCTGCCGCTGCTTGCCAACGAACATCGGCCTCAACATCGCGGAGACATTGCACGAGCACCGGTACCGCATCCTTTGCCGCCGGGCCAATCGCACCGACAGCGATCGCAGCCTTCGAACGAACGGCTCCTTCGGGATCTCGCAGAGCCGCCTTCAAAGCCGAGAGCCCATTCAACGCATCGCGTCCGAGAGTTCCGATCGCTGACGCCGCTCGGTTGCGAGTTTCAACGTCGGTATCCGCCAATGCTCGAGTTAGTCCCGGCAATAACAGTTCTGCTCGTCCGCCAATGCGTCCCAATGTCGAGACAACTTCGCGACGCACATCGACATTGCTATCGGTCAGAGCTTGAGTCAGTGCCGGGATTGAGTGCTCGGCGTTCGAGCCGATTCGCCCGAGTGCCGCAGCCGCTCGGCGTCGCACTTCGGCATGCGAATCAACGAGTGCTCGGCACAGCGCGGGCAGTGCCGCATCGCCGTAGCCGCCCAATGCGGAAGCCGCTCGTTCGCGAGTATTCACATCCGCAGACTTCATCAGCAGTTCGACTTCGGCGAGCGGTCGTTCGTCGATGCTCTTTGCTTCCGCAACCTCATCAGCCGATGCCGCAGCAGGACGATTGAGCAAGCTCGGCACCGCAGCCAATCCGATGCCGCTCAGAGCAGCGGTTGCTGTTCGACGCACCTCTGCATCCGAGTCTTCGAGCGCCCGAGTGAGCAACGGAACCGCCGCGAGGTCGATCTTGCCGAGTGACGACACAACGGCACGACGCACAAGCACGTCTTCATCGCGAAGCATGCGGCTGAGTTCATCGACCGCAGCTTTCGAAGTCGGGCCGAGTTGACCGAGTGAGCGAGCTGCCTGACAGCGAACTTCGGGCTCGATGTCGCGCAATGCCACCTTGAGCGGCACAACGGACTCGGGCCAATTCGCTCCCACTTCACCGAGTGACCAACACGCGAAGAGTCGCACGGTCGCATCGGGATCAGTTGCGGCTTCACAGAGAGATCGGATGACATTGGTCTCATTGCAACGAATCTGCCCGAGCGCCTTTGCCGCTGCTTGCCGCACGTTGCGAGCATCATCAACGACTCGCTGAGACAAGATGTTCGCAGCTTTCATCGACTGCGGGCCGATGCGTCCGAGTGCCGTTGCGGCTCCCGTTCGACATTCCGAATGCGGATCTTCGAGCATCTGAATCAGACGCGGGATTGCATCAACCGACAGCGGGCCGAGTCGCCCCAGCGCCATCGCTGCTGCACGTCGCACGTCTGCAACATTGTCTTCAAGAGCACGAGTCAGCGGTCCGACCGCTTTCTCGTCGATGCGTGCAATCGCCATTGCAGCGAGTCGGCAAACCTCTGCATCAGTGTCGTCGACCGTTCGAACGACCGCCGGCTGAATCGCATTCTGCAACTGCGCCATCGCGAGCACGGCACTGCGCCGCACGCTGACGTCTTGATCGTCGAGCGATTCTGTGAGCGACGGAATCACTCGCAGCAGCAACTCCGAAAGCTCTTGAGCTGCCTTACGTCGGGTCTCGACGTCTCCGCGTTCAAGTGCGGATGTAAGTTTTGGCACAGCCGTCAGCATCGCCGCACCGACATCCTCGACGGCTTCGTACATCGACATCGGAGTCGACGCCGTCATCGGCACGTCGTCGTCATCCGGCAGTGCTCCGAGCGACTGTTCGGTTTGCGCTTCAAGAGCCGCCTTCGATTTCGCAAACGGCACAATCCACGGTTCTTCAACGTGCGTGTCTTCGCTCAATGTTTCATCGGCTTCGTGAGCCTCTTCAGTGCTCATCGCTGTCGCGACCGGTGCCGCTTCCGCCATTGCAGACGCAACAGCCATTGCATTCACCGTCGTCGCAAGAGCGCTGTCAGCCGTGACGCTCGACATCGCTGCCTGCTCTTCATGCGGCGAAGTGAGATCAACGGAGTTCGGCAAGAGGCCCATCTCCGCTTCACCGGCCACAACGATCAACGAGCGAACTGTGTCGTAAGCAAACTCGCGACGGACGGTGTCTTGCACGATCGTCGGAGTGCGATGCCAATCATCAACAACAACGAGCAGCCGTCCTGATGCCAGCAACAGCTTCACCCAGCGCGCGGTCCAAACTTGCGGATCGATCGCCACTCGTGCGAGTTCCGATTGAACGAGTGCAATGAGCAACTCGGCGTTCGGCTCAAGCCCTTCAGTCGGGTCAACGACAGTCGTCGCGACTTCGCCTTCAACGGCAGCCTTCTTCGGAAAGAGACGTTCGAGACTCAGTCGATCAAGCACGATCGGCAGCATGCGATAGCGCGTGAGTCGCGCGGTCTCGTCGTCAGCAATGCACCAATTCATCAGCCGCGTCAGTGTCGAGCTATCCCAGCGCCGGCTTTCACCGCGAACGACGACAGCGAACTGACCGACAGGCAGCATCGAACGCAGCGACTCCGGCGAACCATCAATCTGAGTGTGATCGCAGATGACGCTCCATTGCTCCGAATCCGTTTCGCCGATGCCGTGCCACTCAGCGAAGGCACCGACATGCTCTGCGACCCAACGATCAATCACGCGACGATGCTGAGCGAACGGCCGCAACAAGATGAAGTGCGAGAGCGTCCATCCGGTCTTATTACCGGTGAGTCGGTCGTCGAGAGCCTTCAGCTTCAACGGCTTCACGGACAGCATGAAGAACCACAATGCGAGCCATCCGACGAGATAGACCTCAATCGCGCCGAGCGTCCATGTGAGAATTCGGCCGCGCGTCCAAACGGCACTCGCCGCAGCAGTCGGCTGAGCCTTCTGCGTTTCGGTGCTTGCGATTGATTCACTTTGCGTTTCTGTCGGAACAGCGTTCGGCACAGTGACCGCTGTCTCGACTTCTGCGGCTGCCAACATGCAAACGCTGACCGGCAGAATGAGAGTCACGATCAAAGCCGCGATCAGAAGATGCGAAGATTGCTTCACGGTTACATCCCTGCTTCAGAAGACTCGACATCCATTTCAAGTTCTCAGCCACTGCTCACTGGCGTCGTTCGCTCCGCGAATCGAAACGCCTTCCTGCGCTGACAGTGCTACGACCCGACAGTCGTTGCCGATTTCGACAACGAAGCGAGATCCTGTAATTGCGATTGCAGCTCACCGAGACGTGCTCGGTACTGCTCTAACGCCGCTCGGCGACCTGCGTTTGCTTCGGCTTGCGCGGCGCGCGTTTCTTGTGCTGCTGCTCGAGCTGAAAGCGATGCTGCCAATTCATCGGCTTCGAAGTCCGCGACTCGCACTGACTGCTCGAAGCGGACGGGCTCAACCCGAATCGGTTCGACATGCCGCGTCTGCATCGGAATGACATGCGGTTGAGGCACGACGGCAATCGGCTCGTCAAATCGTCGAGTCGCAAAACGCGGCTCGTATTGAGACGCCGCATAGCCGGGCATCGCGTTGACTGGACTCGTCGCATCCATACTCGTCGCAGCCCAGCGCACATGCTGATCGACTTGCTCAAGAGAACTGCGGAGCCGCGTTCGCTCTTCATTAAACGAGACCCATTGCCGATCGAGTTCCGCTCGCTCTGCAATCAGCTCGGTTTCTCGGCGCTGACATTGTTGTTGGAAGTGCTCGCGATCATCGGCCATTCGCTTCTGAGCGAGTTCGATCTGCAATCGCAGATCTTGCTCAATCTGCCGAATGCGGCCCTGCATCTCGGCTTCTTGCTGAGTGACCTTTTGCGATGCCACTCGTTCGCGTTGCGCCATCTCCGCATCGCGCTGACGAACGGTGTTTTCAAAGTCGATTTGCTGTCGCTCGAACGAAGCTTCGCGTTGACGAACAGTGTTCTCGAATTCGACTTGCTGTCGCTCGAATGATGCTTCGCGCTGACGAATCGTATTTTCGAACTCAATCCGCTGACGTTCGAACGATGCCTCGATCGCTGCTTCACGCTCTTCGCGTTCCTGCTTCAGCAGACGACGATCGTTCGAGACGTTCGCTGCGAGCGTCTCCAATTCTTGCTGCACGTTTTGCACGCGCTCAGTTTGCGTCGTGATCTCGCGAGCCTTCTCGGCCAGTTCGGCTTTCTCGTTCTCGATCTCAGCAATGATGCCCGCTCGCTCTGCTTGAAACGCCATCCGCTTTTCGAGCAACTCAGCTTCAAGCTCTTGCCGCTTTCGATCCGCGAAACCGTCGGCTTCGCGTTCGAGTCGATCGATCTCCGCACGCTGCGCATCGAGTCGCACTCGCTCACGTTCAACGAGCGACGCAATCTCCGCGCGAGCCCGCTCAACGGCCTCTTGATGTGCCGATTGCAGGTCTCGAACCTGAGCTTCCAGTTTTTCGCGACGAGCATTCAAGTCGGCCAATTGCTCGCGCATCGACATTGCTTCGCGATTGATCGTCTCGCGGAGTTCAACGAGTTCGTGCTTCTCGTCTTCGTAGCGAGTCGCCCATTCCGCGCGTTCGTTTTGCAGCTTGCTTTGAGCATCTTCGATCTCGCGCATCTGCGTCTCGCGTTGAACTCGCAGTTCCTGCCGTTGATCGAGTCGCTCGCGAGCAAACTCGGCGCGACGTTGCTCAAGCTCTCGTTCCGCAGTTCGCATGTGCTCGGCGAAGTCTCGTTCGTGCCGAGCTTTATCCTCTTCGAACTGAGCCCGCGTCGTTTCAATCTCATGCTTCGCAGCCGCCTTCTCAGCAGCCAATTCAGAGATGCGACGATCACAGTCCTCGATCATGCGACGCGAACGGTCGACTTGCTCACGCGACTCGTCGACGCGACGCGATCGTTGCTCGTCGAGCGTTCGACGCAGTTCGTCCACTTCCTTTTGCAGGTGCTGAGCTTCAGCGCCGCGCAACCGCAACTCTGCTTCCGCCGCTTGCAGTTGTTTGTGTTGCCGACCGAACTCGGCTTCGAACTTCGTTCGCAACTCAGACTCAACGAGCGCCATCTGCCGCGATGATTGCGACCGACAGAGTTCCTCTTCGGCATTGATCTCCGCTTCGCGCGACTGGAGTCGTCGTTCCCATTGTTCGAGCTGCCGAGCTTTCTCTGCATGCCGCTCTTCCCAGCGCAGTTGCTCATCAACGAACTGCCGCTCGGACTGAGATCGCAGCGTCTCAACGGTCTGCCGTTCAGACGCTTGATCGCGCCGCAGTCGCCCCATCACTTCTCGGGCCTCATCGAGATCACCGACTTGCAGCGCGAGATCGATCGAACTCATCGCTTCGATCTCGTCGGCGTCTAACTTGCCGACAACTCGCAGAGCCGGTGACGCCGTATGCGCGTCGTCTCGACGATCAAAACGTCCCCCGCGTTCCGCTTGCTCGGGGTACTCGTTCGATCGTGAATCGCGGCGACTGCGCGAAACGGGCTCGGGTGCCTCTGAAGAAGACGACCCAATCTCCGTTCGCAGTCGAGCTGCGATCTGTCCCGCTTCTTGCAGGAACTGCTTCTCATCGAAGTTACCCAGTCGGGCACTTTCCCGATCGAGTGAAAACGCTTTGACTAGTCGACCCATTTTGCCGTCTCTTCCAGCAGGGAGCCCGAGTCTGCACACCAAGAGTGCTCGGTTATCGGGGTTTATCGACCACACCGGTCGTGCTGATTGAGTCGTTTTGTGGGTTTGAGGTGACTTTGACGCCTGCGGCGAGTTTCCGGGGGCCGCGCGATGCTGCTCGGTGACACTGGCAGCCAATAACGGCTTACGGAGCGAGCAGCGGTCGCTCTATCGCACTGCTCCGCCGTTGCAGTTCACGACTTGCCCAGTGAGGTAGCTCGCATCGGGACTGCACAAGAAACGCGCCAGCTTCGCGATGTCTTCCGGGAGTCCCCATCGAGCGAGCGGCGTCTCGCGCAGGACGCGCTGCTGCCATACGTCGCTCGCCGACTCGCCCCATGCAGTTCGAATCCATCCGGGAGCAATGCAGTTCACTCGCACGAGCGGCGCGAGACTTAGTGCTGCGGACCGAGTGAAACCCATAATCGCATTCTTCGAGGCGGCGAAGAGTTCTCCGCTATCGCCCTCCATTCCGCGATCAGCTTGATCCCATCCAACATTGAGCACGCACCCGCCGCCATTCGCCGTCATGCGACGTCCGACTTCACGCGTCAACAACATCGTCGAGCGCACGTCGCCCTCAAGCAGTTGAGCAAGCTTGTCGGCATAGCCGAGCTTTGCCCCGTCGCCCGTCAGCAGATCAACGCCCGCGTTGTTGACCCAAACGTCGATCGTCCCGAGCGCCTGCCATAATTGTTCCACTAAGGCCGGCAGCGCTGCGGCGTCTCGGATATCCGCCGACATGCAGACGGCATTGCGACCGAGCGCGCGAATCTCAGCCGCCGTCTGCTCGGCAGCATGTTGAGACCGGAAGTAATGCACTCCGACATCTGCCCCCGCCCGCGCGAACTCAAGAGCGATCGCGCGCCCAATGCCGCTCGACGCCCCCGTCACAACGACCTTCATTCCGACTAACGAAGCAAACGACACGCGCAGGGTTCCTTTCATTTCGAACTCGAAGCAGCCGCCATTGCAGTATCGACTCGTTGCACAATGGCCTGCCAAATATCGGTGAGTCCGAACTCTTTCGCCCAGTGTTCGATATAGGCCCGATCAATCCGCTCTCCTTGCCGAGCAAGTACTCCCGCAGAGTCGCGAATGTGTTTGTCCGACTGCCCCTCTCGGTAATACCGCATCTTGCTGATGATGATGTCTTCCGGACTTGCGATCTGAACTCGGAGAGCGGGTTCGAGCATCGCCTCGCGCCGCCGCTCAAGTTGTTGACGTCCCCATTGATCGGGGCGAGCGATCATGAAGTCGATCTTGTTGGCGGATTCGGGATGAATGACGTTGAACTGCTTGCGATGCCGAATCGCGTCTAAGGCACCGGCCTCACTGACATAGAACTCTGATGAAGGAAACGCGGCACATAACTCCGGCACCTGCGACGCCTTCAAATCAACAACAATGTCGATGTCCTGAGTGAAGCGCGCTTCGCCCCATGCGGTACTCGCGTACGAACCGACCAACATGTAAGGGATGTTGAGTCGCTCAAGAACTTCGACTGCGAGCTTCAAGAAGTCAGCTTGCTCCATTGATCAGCCTCTTCAATACCTCGTGATTGATATCCGCGTCCGGCCAATCCGGGTGATCGTGCCGAATCCCCATTGCCAACAATCGCCGCGCTGACCGGTGCGCCTGCGAAGTGATTTCAATGCTTTGAGCGACGGACTTCGCCCTCATGATCGCGACCATTTCCGGCTCGATCATTTCGATCTTGCGCCAATCCAATGGCGGACGAGTTGCGGGTTGCGAAGACATCTCAGTGTTTCCTTCAAGAACGGCAAACAGCGGCTGCGGTTGTGAGTGACGACCGGCTTAGCGCGTCGCCCAATAGCCGCCGCGAGCATGATCGTAGACGGCTTCGCGACCGCGATGCTCGCGATCCACTTTGCCGTCAAGAAACACCGTTCGGCCATTGACCCATGTGCGAATCGGCCATCCTTGCAACGTGACTCCGTCCCATGGACTCCATCCGGACTTCGTGAGTTGCTCGGCATTGCGAATGGTCGCCGACTTTTGCATGTCGACGAGCACGAGATCCGCGTCATAGCCCTCTGCAATGCGGCCCTTATTGACAATGTCCCAAACTCGAGCCGGCGCGTCGCACATCCAATGCACGACTTGCTCGATTGAGCAACGTCCGCGATTGACGGTAT
The DNA here is from genome assembly GCA_964573505.1 of uncultured Planctomycetaceae bacterium. Taxonomy (GTDB): domain Bacteria; phylum Planctomycetota; class Planctomycetia; order Planctomycetales; family Planctomycetaceae; genus AM-0621. The sequence continues at coordinate 25,000 of CAZNMS010000033.1, forward strand.
CGAGCATCAGCGCCAGCGAGTTCTCAACTGCTGGCAAACCCGACGGTGACTTCGGATACGGCTGAGCTTTCTCTTCGAGCGTATGCGGTGCGTGATCCGTTGCGACGACTTGAATCGTTCCGTCGAGCAACGCATTGAAGAGCGCGTCGTTATCGGCCTTCGTCTTGATCGACGGGTTCATCTGCACGAGCGACTTGAGTCGCTCGTAGTCGTCGATGTTGAAGAAGAGATGATGCGGGCAAACCTCTGCTGTAATAAGTCCTGCATGATCGCGGATCAGTTCGAGTTCATCCGCCGTCGAGACATGCAGCACGTGAAAGCGATGTCGATGCCGTTTTGCGAGATCAAGTGCGCGAGCGGTTGCGATCTTCGCTGCCGCGTGATCGCGAATCTGCGAATGCTCGGCATAGGTGCTGCCGCCATTGAGTCGCGCGGCATTTGCTTTGACCGTCGCTTCGTCTTCGCAGTGAGCACAGATTGGCAATGTCGTCTCCGCGAAGATGCGTTCGAGCGCGTCTTGCTCATCAACGAGCAGATCGCCGGTGCTCGATCCAATGAAGATCTTGATACCCGGAGTGCGCCGCGCGGCTTTCAGCACGTCGACGTTCTTCGGAGTTGCTCCGATGTAGAAACCGTAATTCACGACGCACTTCGAAGCGGCGATCGCCAATTTGTCTTCGAGCAACGCTTGAGTGACGGCCAGCGGCTTTGTGTTCGGCATCTCTAAAAAGGTCGTCACTCCGCCTTTGGCGCACGCGAGACTGCCCGTATGCAGATCCTCTTTGTGAGTCAGTCCCGGATCTCGGAAGTGAACTTGATCGTCGATCACTCCGGGGATGAGAAAGAGCCCGCTTGCGTCGACGACTTCATCCGCTTGAGTCGCCGCCGGTGCGTCAATACTTGCGATGCGCGAGTCCTCAATGAGGACATGAGCTTGCTGAATACCGCTCGGCAAAACGCACTGAGCGTTCTTGATCAGAGTTCGCATGATTGAGCTTTCAAGACGTTGTGAGTGCTGACCATTGTGGCTCGACGCTCCGCGTCGAGAGTCTTCGATACGGATCGTAGAGCGACAATTTCGCGACGACGAAGGCGGCAGCGCTACTTCGTGAGGAACGTCTCTGACGCCGCGATGAACTGAATCAGCGACGTCAGTGTGTAGCCATTCTTCTTCACGTGCTCGATTGAGGCTTTGACGGTCGGTTGATCGGCCACTCCGAGTTCGCGGCCGAGCGCGTACGTGAAGAGTTTGTTGCTGAGGCAGTTCAAGAAGAGGTCTTCCTTCTTGAGCAGTTCGTTGCGCAAGTCATCGACGCCGGTGATCTCGGTCCCATCAGGCAGCTTCGAAGAAGCATCAATCTTCGGGTCGTTGCGCTCGATGCGGCCTTTGTATCCAAAACCTTCTTGCTCGCGCCATTCGCCGGATGCGTTGTAGTTCTCAAGTGCGAAGCCGAGCGGATCGATCTTGCTATGGCAGCGAGCACACTGCGGTAGCTCGCGATGAATCTCTAAGCGTTTCCGCACGGTCGCCTTATCAATGCCGGGTACTTTCGGCGCGATGTCTCCGGCGTTCGCAACGGGCAAGCCGGGATCAATACCGAGCACATTCTTGAGCACCCATGTGCCGCGTTTGACGGGCGAAGTCCGCGTGCCATTTGAAGTGATCGTGAGCATCGACGCTTGAGTGACGATGCCGCCGCGATGCACTCCGGGCGGGACGGCGACTTTGCGAAACTCATCGCCGCGCACATTCGAGATGCCGTAGAAGCGTGCGAGTCGCTCGTTGATGACGACGAAATCGGACTTCGCAAAGTTCATCACACTGAGATCGTTTCGCATGATCTCGCGAAAGAACGCACGCGACTCTTCAGAGATCGACACTTCGAGATGCCGGTCATACTGCGGGTAGAGATCAGCAGCCGGCGGGTTCGCTCCGACTTCGCGCAAGCTCAGCCATTGTCCCGCGAAGTTTCTGACGAAGGCGTCCGACTTCGAATCTTTGAGCAGCCTCACAACTTGAGCGTTCAGCACTTTGCCGTCGCGGAGCTTGCCACTTTCAGCCAACTGAAAGAGTTCGTCATCGGGCATCGACGACCACAAGAAGTAACTCAGTCGCGACGCGAGTTCGTGATCGGTCAATCGTCTCGCGTTTGATGTCGCGTTGTCTGCAGGCTCAGCGAGATACAAGAAGTGCGGCGAGACGAGCACGCTGATCAATGGAGCTTTCATCGCTTGCACGAATGACGGTGCTTCCGAGCGGACTCGGTCAAAGAGCTTGAGCTTTGAGTCGATCTCAGCAGCGATGACCGGACGGCGATACGCGCGGCGCATGAACTTCGTCAGCACTTCGCGGGCATAAGCACGCTCATCAGTCTTCGCTCGCGCCGATGCGAACAGAGTCTTTGAATGACTGACGGGCGGCCAACTTTCGTAAAGCGGGCCTTCGAGTTCGAACCAATCAACGAAGGCTTCAGGCCGAGCGAATGCATCGTGCCCTTGAAACCAAAAGTTCTCGAGCACCTTCGGAATCGCATAAGCGTACTCGACGGTGATACCGGCAGACTCCGTCGTGAACCGCGTTCGGAATTCATAGATGCCGGGCTTATCGAGCGACTCGGGAACATCGAACTCTGCCAGTACTCGCGGCTGCCCCCCGAGCGTTTGAGTCAGCTTCAAGCGCGGCCGCCCGTAGTCGTACATGCGATCGTTCTTGAAGTGATTGAGATCGCGCTCCATTTGCTCGCGGTGATACTTCTCACCTTTTGGGTTCTTCTCCATTTGCTCGTCGAAGCGCTTCTTCAAGATCTTCTCAGCAGTCGCGACGACTTCCTCTCTCGTCGGCACTTTGCCGCCAGCTCGGATGCGAATGACGTACTCGCCCTCATGCGGCACTTTGAAGTCACGCGCATTGAGCGTGCGGTCCCATGAGTCGTGATGCAGAACTTTGAAGCCGTCTTTCACCGGATTACGGCCGCCGTTCACGATCGCGTTGTTCTTGCCGAAGCGAACGCGATTCGAGTCACTGTCGCCTGAATCGACTTCGAAGCGCCACTTGATGGCTTCGGGCTGCTCGCCCTCAACAAACGCGCGATCGAGAATCTTCGAAGCCGCTTCGTAGTACAGCTCGGTATGCAGCGGAGACATCGTCAACGCTTTGCCGTTGTTGTCGAAGCCGCCGGAAGGCGGGTCTTGAGGAAAGCCGGACGGATCGAAGTCGACGCCGATCAAGTCGCGAATCGTGTTGCGGTACTCGTCGCGATTCAGTCGCCTCAAGACGATGACGCCGTCTCGTCGGACGAGTTCCGCTTGCGCCATTTGAGCGGTGATCCAATCAACGACGGCTGCGACTTCCGTCACTTTCGGTTGCGGCTCTTTCTCCGGCGGCATCTCGTGCGAGTTCAGCACGTTGACGACTTCGCCCCACTTCTCTTTGACCGTCGGATCAAGGAAGTCGGTCGTCAGATGCTGATCGACGCGCAGATTGCCTTCCTTCTTTGCCGCGCTGTGACATCGCTGACAGTGCGTCTTGAGGAACGGCGTCACGACCTTTTGATAGGTCGCCTCATCTGCTTTGAATTGACGAACGTCCGCAGCACTTGCCGACGGAGCTATCAGCAACGCAATCCCGAATAGCTTCGTGATCCACTTCATCGAGTCATGACCTCAATCAAACGCCACTTGAAGAACCGCTGCTGAAAGACGCTCAGGCAGGGCGGCGTTTTGTAGGGCATTGCCAGCAAGTTTGCGGTCGAGTCATGACTGCATCCGCGAGTTGATTTGTGATGCACCGACATCTCCCGTCAGTGCCGACGAATTCCGAGCACGCTAAAAGCACGCTTGTCAGGCGAGCACCTGCAAGCCGCGATCAGTGACCGAGTTCGTTCTCTTCAAAGGGAGGGCCAGCATGAAGATTGATCACGATCAGATCTTCAAAACGCTTTGTGAGTCGTTCTTCAAAGAGTTCATGCAACTCTTCTGTAGCGAAGAAGCCGAGCTGATGGACTTCTCGACGGTCGAGTTCTTGCGTGACGAGCACTTCACCGACGTGCCGCGCGGACGCAAGAAGCAGATGGATCTCGTCGCCCGCGTCGGACTCAAAGGCGGCGGGTTTCGTTGCGTGCTCGTGCATTTCGAATTCGAGTCGCGTCGCTTGCAGCCCGACTTCGGCGAGCGGTTCTTTCAGTACTTCTGCCAGTTGTATTTGAGGTACGGCGTACCGGTCGTCGGCCTCGCGGTCTTCACCGGCAAAGGCACCGCGCGAACAACGATTCCCGAGTCCTTCGAACTGCGGCTCACTGAACGCTGCGGCGTGCGCTACGACTATCACGCCGTGAATTTGAGCCAGTTGGACTACCGCAACTTCCTCGAATCGAACAATCCATTGGCCTATGCGTTGATGGCCAAAATGAATTGGTCGCGGCAGCAAGTCGTGCGGCTGAAAGCCGACTTCATGCGACTGATGCTCGGCAGCGAAATCAACCCGGCGCGTCGCTCGCTGTTGCTCGATTTCATCGAGACTTACATACCACTGGTTGAACCCGAGCAGACTGAGTTTCTAAGTTTGCTCGAAACAACTCAGCCTTACCGAGAGGTCGAAAGAATGCTTACGTCATACGAATTGAATGGGATCAAGAAGGGCAAAGAGATTGGCTTTCAAGAAGGAGCCGTGCTCACCACTCAGAGGCACATCCTCACTTATCTACGAAAGCGATTCGGCAAAGTGCCCGTTGCCGTCGAGCGCAAGATTCAGCGTTGCGCGGATCCGACAAAGCTTGAACTCGTCTACGAGCGAGCGCTCGATTGCACTCAGCTATCAGAATTGGATTTGAGCTAACTCGCGGTTCGGTCAGCGTCCTCTGCGAGCGTGCGGCTCAGCCAAAACGGGATGCGGTCACACTGCCTTAAGAAGTCTGCTGCCTATGAATCGCATTCCTCTCGTGATGATTGCTTCGATCGCGTTGTTGATCGGTTTGTCGTTCGCATTGCGGTCGTCGCCGAGCAAGCCGGTCTCGCAAGTTGAAACGAGCACGTCAAAGCCGACCGACTCTCCTCAGCAGCCGTTGATCGTCTTTTGCGCGGCGAGCAATCGCCCGGTCCTTGAAGCCATCAAGAAGGACTACGAAGCCGAATGCGGGGGCAAGCTGCAGATTGAGTACGGACCGTCGCAGACGCTGCTTGCGACGCATGCGGTCACTCAATCCGGCGATCTCTTCTTGCCGGCAGACGAGAGCTATATCGAGCAAGCTCGCACGAAGAATCTTGTGCAAGAAGTATTACATCTCGCGCAGATGCATGCCGTGCTCGCGGTTTCGAAAGGCAATCCGAAGAAGCTCAACTCATTGAGCGACTTGCTTCGCGACGACGTCAAACTCGTGCAAGCAAACCCCGAAGCCGCAGCGGTCGGCGTCATGACGAAAGCGGAATTATCGAAGCTCGGCCAATGGGAACCGCTTGCCGCGAAGTCCGCCTACAAGACGACGGTCAACGAAGTGGCAAACGATCTGAAGGTCGGTGCGGCCGATGTCGGAATTGTTTGGGATGCCGTGCTGACGCCGTTGCCGGAACTCGAAGCCGTTCCCATTCCGGAACTCGCAGCGCTGACGGCGCGAATACCGATCAGCGTCCTCAAGTCGAGCAAGCAGCCTCAGCGAGCACTGCACTTCGCTCGCTACATGCAGGCAACGGATCGCGGACTCAAGCGGTATCGCGAGTTCGGGTTCAAACCGATCGAGGTCGCGGATGAATGGTCCGAGAAGCCGGAACTCAAGCTCTTCGCCGGATCGATGCTGCGTCCTGCAATCGAAGAGACGATCAAGCGGTTTGAAGACCGCGAAGGCGTCTCGGTAACGCGGGTCTACAACGGTTGTGGAATTCTTGTGACACAGATGAAGGCCGGGCAGATCCCCGATGCCTACTTCGCCTGCGATGCCGAGTTCATGCAGCAAGTCACCGACTTCTTTCCGCGTCCGACCGATGTGTCGCAAAACGAACTGGTGATCCTCGTGCCGAAAGGAAATCCGCGCGGCATCAAGACGCTAAAGGATCTAGGTCAGCCGGGACTGCGAGTCGGCATCGGGCACGAGAAGCAATGTGCAATGGGATGGCTGACGCAAAAGACATTCAAAGAAGGCAAAGTCGAAGCTGAGGTCATGAAGAACGTTGCGGTGCAGACGCCGACCGGCGACATGCTCGTGAATCAGATGAAGACGGGCTCGCTCGATGCAGCCGTTGCGTACTTGAGCAATGCGGCGGGCTCGGCAAGCGTGCTTGATGCCGTGCGCATCAAGGACATCCCGTGCTCGGTCGCGACGCAGCCGTTTGCTGTCGCCAATAGCAGTCGCTTTCCGCGACTGGCTGAACGGCTTGCCGAGACGCTGAAGTCCGCTGAATCGCGCGAGCGGTTCGTCAACGAAGGCTTTCGTTGGAAGGCAGCGGAATAGGCCGTCAGTTCATGACTTCAGCGCGACGTGCGAAGCCTGCGCGCCTCATGACGATCGAAGATTGCTCGCCGAGTCGGTTTAAGCCGTCTGAGCTGTCACCGAAAACTCAACCTCTGCGCGATTGACGGCACCGCTCGGCGACTGAGCTTCGTTAGATTCCGACGACGAGTTCGTCACTTGAGTCCGAAGGTCGTGAGATCTGCGTCACGTTTTGTGGTCGCCTTTCGCTCCGCGAAAGTGCGTCTTCAAAGGTGTCTCGATAAGTGATGTAGCAAGTCGCGATGATGCCCCAACAAAGACGCTCTTTCGCGGAGCGAAAGGCGACCATTGGTCAAAGTCACTGCCTCGCTCGTCACTTGCGAGAGCGTGAGACGACATCAGCAATCCGCTGTTTGAAGATTGAACTGCATGACAACTGCCATCCTCGAATCGCCATCAACAACGCCCGCAGCAGCGACTGAGAAAACTGCAGCTCTCAGCATTCGCGGGCTATGTAAGGATTATTTCCTCGGCGGTGAGACCGTGCCGGTGCTGAAGGGCGTCACGTTTGATGTGCCTGAAGGCGACTACGTTGCGATCATGGGACCGTCGGGATCGGGCAAGAGCACGCTGCTAAATCTTCTCGGCTGTCTCGACAAGCCGACTGGCGGCGAGTTCTTCATCGGTCATGAGGACGTTGCAAAGCTCAGCGATGATGAGCTTGCGGCGATTCGCGCTGAGCGGATCGGCTTTGTCTTTCAGGCTTACAACCTGATTCAGCAATTGACCGTCATCGAGAACATCGAAGCGCCTCTCGCGTATCGCGGCGGGGTCACGGCAGAAGATCGGGCTTACTGCCGCGAATTGTCGGACATCGTCGGGCTCGGGCATCGCGGCGATCATCGTCCGAATCAACTCTCCGGCGGTCAGCAGCAGCGAGCCGGCATCGCACGCAGTCTCGTCAATCATCCGGCGTTCATTCTCGCCGACGAAGCAACGGGCAATCTCGATTCCGTGACGACGCTCGAGATCCTCGAAGTGTTCGACAAGCTCAACAGCGCGGGCACGACAATCGTGATGGTCACGCACGAAGAGGACGTCGCGAAGCGTGCGCGGCGCATCGTTCGTCTGCGAGACGGCATGCTCGAATCGGATGTTCGAGTTCGCGAGCCGGCTGAACCGAATGCTGAAACGGAAGCATTGAAAGCAGCTCCGAAGCGACGGCGCCGCAGCGGAGCACTCGTTCGTTGGCGCGATCTCAAAGTCGGAGTGAAGAGTTTGCTGATGCACCCGCTGCGATCGTTGCTGACTGTGCTCGGCATCTTCATCGGAGTGGCGAGCGTCATTTGGCTGCTCGCGATTGGAGAAGGCATTGCGAACCGCGCTCAGCATCAGATTCAAGAACTCGGTGCGAAGAACATCATCGTCACAACGTCGCGGCCGCCGTCTGAGCAAACGAAGGGAAAGGTCTATACCTACGGAGTTACTGAAGAGGACATCGCACCTTTGAAGTCGCTGCCGTCAGTCGATTCGATCGTGCCGTTCGCTCGGCGCACCGGGCAAGACTTCCGGTTTCTCGATCGTCTCACTCGCGGCGAGATCAATGCGGTCGTTCCCGGCTATCGCGAGATCTTCAATCTGCGACTCATTCGCGGTCGCTTCATCAGTGATGCCGACAACGCTCACAAAGCAAAGGTCTGCGTACTCGCGAAAGAGGTCTCGAATGAACTCTTCCGTCACGAAGATCCGATCGGGCGATCGGTGCGAGTCAACGAAAGCTACTACCGAGTGATCGGTGTCGTTGCGCCGCGCTCCGAACTGGAGAGCGTCAACAAGAAGGTTCGCAGTCAGGACTTCTCGGACAATCTCTATGTGCCGCTCAGTACCTTTTGGGCTCGCTACGGCGACTACTACAGCACCGGCAATAACGGAGGCCGCGGGCTCTCTCAGATCACGCTGCGGCTGAAAGATCAAAAGGACGCGATCGCAACTGGTGACGCCGTCAAAGCAACGCTCGATCGCACGCACTACTACGAGGACTACACGATTACGGTCCCAATGGAGTTGCTCGAACAAGCGCGCAACACGCGTTTGATGTTCATGGCGATGATGGGACTGATTGCCGCGATCTCACTGCTCGTCGGCGGAATCGGGATCATGAACATCATGCTGGCGACGGTGACGGAGCGGACTCGCGAGATCGGCATTCGTCGCGCGCTCGGAGCACGTCGTCGCGACATC
>CAZNMS010000034.1:0-33127 GCA_964573505.1 uncultured Planctomycetaceae bacterium
TCCTCAACTCCTCAACTCCTCAACTCCTCAACTCCTCAACTCCTCAACTCCTCAAGCCGTTGAGTTTGTCGCGCGGCTCAATACTCTCACTAGCTCTCGACCGCTGCCACTTACTCCCGCCTGAGGATCACTCTCATGTTGCTTCGAATTGCCGTTGCCGCCCTCGCGACACTTCTGCCTCTTGCTGCGTTTGCTGATGGCATCTTCCCGGATAAGGCACTTGAGACCGCAGTCCGAGCCGTGCTGAAGAAGGGCGAGAAAGACGAACTCAAAGAGGACGATCTCAAGAACGTGCATCTGCTCGAAGCAAAGAAGAAGGGCATTAAGGATCTCAAGGGCCTAGAGAAGTGCCCGAACCTTTTGCTGCTGAATGTCGCCGGGAATGAGATTGCTGATGTAACTCCGATTGCAGACCTCGTGCTGCTTCAGTCGCTCGATCTGTCGAGCAACAAGCTGACCGACGTTAAGCCGGTCGCGAAGCTCGTGAAGCTGCAGTACCTGCAACTCGAACACAATCAGGTAACGGACATTACACCGCTGAAGGATTTGAAGAAGCTGCAAGCTCTCTATCTCAGCGACAATCGCATCGAGTCGCTTGAAGCGATCGCGGACTTTCCGAAGTTGTCATCGCTGTATGTCGGCAAGAACAAACTGAAGGACGTCAAGCCGGTCGCTTCGTGCAAGTGGGTCGCGAATCTCGATCTGCGAGACAATCAAGTGGAAGACCTCGCACCGCTCGCCGCGCTGACTGAACTGCGACTGACGTTCCTCGAAGGCAATCAGATCAAAGACTTCGGCACGCTCGTTGAAATGGCGAAGAAGGATGCCGCCGGTGAGAAGCGCTTCGCTCCATTCTGGCGGCTGTATGTCGACAACAACCCGGTCGATGCCGCGAAGAAGGATGCTCAAGTGGCCGAGTTGAAGAAGGCCGGAGTCCGCGTGAATTGGAAGGCCGCGAATTAACTCAGCGGGATGAATCACTCGTTTCACTCGTTCCCAAGCTCCGCTTGGGAACGCACCTTCGAGAAGCTCTTGCTTCCCGTCCGGCTTATCCGCAGCAGATTCTGCCGGCGGTTAGCGATCACTCTTCACGGCGATTCGGCTCGTAGCCTCACGAGGTTGACCGCAGGTTCGTGACGGGAAGCAGGAGCTTCCCGATGCGGCGTTCCCAAACAGAGTTTGGGAACGAGTGCAATGGAGTGCGAATCGGACGACGGCCGAGAGCGGCCATCCTACGACGACGGACAATGCGGCGCTGCTCGCGCGGCGAGATTCACTGGAGCGAACTCATGATGCGGCGTTTGTTCTCCGTCTTGTTGGTGAGCACGATTGCGGCGTTTCCCGATGTAAGAAGTCTTGCAGCCGATGTCGACTTCGCTCGCGACGTGCAGCCGATCCTGAGACGTGCTTGTTGGGAGTGTCATAGCGCCGGCAAGCGCGAGGGCGGATTGGCGCTCGATCAACGCGAGGCGGCGTTCAAAGGCGGAGATAGCGGAGCGGCGATCGTTCCCGGTAAGGCCGCCGAGAGCGAACTGATTCGCCGAGTGAAGCTGCCGAAGTCTGATAGCGAAGTCATGCCGGCGCGCGGCGAGACGCTCAAGAAGTCCGAAGTCGCGACGCTCGAAAAGTGGATCAATGCCGGTGCCGAGTGGCCTGCTGAATCAAAGGCCGCGTCGCATTGGGCGTATATGAGACCTCAACGTCCCGAGTTGCCGCGCGTCGCTCAGCTTGAAGAGGCGAAGACGCCGATCGACCGCTTCGTCATTGCTCGATTGGAGCAAGAAGGACTCAAGCTCTCGCCGACCGCTGATCATGCAACGCTCGTGCGGCGCGTCTTCTTTGACTTAGTCGGCTTGCCGCCGTCGCCGAGCGAGTTGCAGGCGTTCGTCGATGAAGTACGCGCGACGGGAACGGAGTCGGAGTCGCAGAAGTTCGAGGCGGCCTTTGAGCGACTCGTTGATCGGCTGCTGGCTTCGAATCAGTTCGGAGTGAAGTGGGCGCGGCAGTGGCTCGATGCGGCGCGCTATTCGGACTCGCACGGCTTTCAACGCGATGACTTGCGCGACGTTTGGGCGTTTCGAGATTGGGTCGTCAACGCACTCAATGCGGATATGCCGTTCGATCAATTCACGATCGAGCAATTGGCCGGTGATCTCTTGCCGAATCCGACCGAGCAGCAACTCATCGCAACGGGCTTCAATCGCAACGCGCCGACGAATGTTGAAGCCGGATCGGATCCCGAAGAGACGCGAGTCAATCAAGTCTTTGATCGGGTCAATACGCTCGGAATGGTATGGCTCGGCACGTCGCTCGAATGCTGCCAGTGTCACGATCACAAGTACGACCCCTTCACGATGCGCGACTACTACGGACTGTTCGCGATCATGAATAACACCGAGCTCGAAGCCGACCGGTCGAACCCGAAGGTGCCGGGCTCGATTCGTTTTCTCGGTCCCGAGATGCCGCTGAAGGGTGCGGCTGAAGTCGAGTCGATCGACGACGAAAATAAGAAGCCGAAGAAAGCAACGACGCTCGTGATGCGCGAGCTTGCGATGCCGCGTTCATCGTTCGTCTTTCAGCGCGGTGACTTTCGGAATGCCGGAGCGAGTGTAAGTCCCGCTACACCCGCCGCTCTGCATCCCGTTGTGAAGTCGACTGAGGAAGCACGACTCACGCGACTCGATCTCGCGCGCTGGCTCGTTGCGAAAGAGAATCCGCTGACGCCGCGCGTCGTCGTCAATCGTTGGTGGGGAGAGATCTTCGGGCAGGGGCTCGTTTCAACTCCCGAAGACTTCGGCATCAAAGGTGAAGCACCGTCGCATCCGGAACTGCTTGATTGGCTCGCGGTCGAGTACGTCGACGGCGGATGGTCGCTGAAGAAGTTGCTGCGACAGATCGTGCTGTCGAACGTCTATCGCCAATCGTCGCGCCTCACTGCGGAACTGCGCGAGACCGATGATCGCAACGTGCTGCTCGCGCGCGGCCCGCGCTTTCGAATGGATGCCGAGATGATTCGCGACAACCTGCTCGCGGTTTCGGGACTGCTGAGTCTCGCGCAGGGCGGTCCGTCGATTCGGCCTCAGCAGCCGGACGGCTTATGGGTGAAGGTCGGCGGGCAGCGCTACAACTACGCCGTCAGTGCGGGAGAAGCGGCGTATCGACGCGGCCTCTATGTCGTTTGGAAGCGCGGTGCTCCGTATCCGAGCTTCATCAACTTCGACGCCAACAATCGGCTCGCTTGCCGAGTGCGTCGTCCGCGCACGAATACGCCGCTGCAAGCACTGACGCTGCTCAACGATCCGGTCTACGTCGAAGCCGCTATTTCGTTCGCGCGGCGCATCATCACCGAGCAACCCGACGCGAACACCGACGAGCGAATCGCGCATGCCTGCCGCATTGCCCTGCAACGTGAAGTGCGTCCCTTTGAAGGCTCGACGCTGCGGCAACTCTTCAACGCTCAACTTGCCGAGAGCGAGAAGTCACCGCAGGGGGCAAAGGCATTGCTCGGTAAGAGCACGCTGCCGGAAGGAGTGAGCGCCCCCGAATTCGCCGCTTGGTACGCAGTCGCAACCGCGTTGCTGAATCTCGACGAGACGATCACGAAGCCGTGAGTTCTTGGAGTGCTCCGGCTTGACGGAGCCCTCCGACTCAGCGGCACTCCGCTCTCAAGTAAGATCGAGTCACGTCGCCAGAGAAGACTCTGCAGAAAGTCTTCTTCAAACCCATGTTCGATCGAGTTGCGGGTCGGGCAGTGCAGGTTGAGCCTTGCCTGCGGTCTTGCGGATATGAAGGCAGGCGGCCAAGCGACAATAGATGGAGGGCTCCGTCAAGCCGGAGCACTCCAGGGGTCACGGATGAAACCCTTGAAGGTCCGCCGGGATCTTCGGTTCGTCGAGTGCCTTCTGAGCTGCGAGTAATTTTTGTAACTCGGCAAGCTGCTCGGGCTCCTTCTTCGCGAGGTCACTCTTCTCAAACGGATCAGCCGCGATGTTGAAGAGTTGCGCCTCATCCTTCTTCGTTTGAATCAGCTTCCAGTCGCCGTGCCGCAATGACTGACCATTGTTGGCTGCGATGTAGATCGTGCGCGGTGCCGGCTTCTCGACTTTACCGAGCAGCGCGGGCCATTGATTGAGGCCGTCCCACTTGAGATCAGTCTTTGACTGATAGTCCACAAGACCCGCAATCGTCGGCAGCCAATCGACGGCATGCATCGGGAACGAGTGCTTGCGAGGCGCGAGTTTGCCCGGCCAATTCGCGAACGCACAAACGCGCGTGCCGCCCTCAAAGAGCGTTGCCTTTTGCCCGCGCAGTGGATCGTTCTCGCTATTGAGCGGTGAGTGACCGACGTTGCCGACATAGGCGTTCTTCAGCGACTCGATGCCGCCATTGTCGCTCGTAAAGACGATCAACGTGTTGTCGCGCTGACCGGTCTCATCGAGCGTCGCGACGAACTGGCCGATCTTCGCATCAAGCTGCGAGACCATTGCCGCCAATCTCAATCGCGAGTCGTGCTTCTCGGGGTCTTTGTGAAACGAGACCCCGTCATAGAGCTTCTTGTATTCATCGGGTGCATCGACCGGGGTATGCACCGCATGAAACGGCACATAGACGAACCATGGAGCCCGCTTCTCTCGGATGCGCTTCAATGCTTCAGCCGCAACAAGCTCGGTCGCGTTGCCTTCTTCGTGAAAGAACTTGCCGTCGCGCTGCCATGTGTCTTCCAGCTCGCCTTTGCGGTACTTGTGAGTCCATGGATCGGCAGCACCGGTCAGCGTGCCGTAACCGTGATCGAAGCCGAACGCGGTCGGGCTCCATTCGGGCCGAGCCCCTAAATGCCACTTGCCCGATTGATAGGTCGCATAGCCGAGCGACTTGAGCGCCGACGCGAGCGTCGTTGTGCCGAGTGGCATTGCTCGCAGATTGCTGGGGGAAAGAGCATGCGGCCCGAAGCGACCGGGATAGCGACCGCTCATCAACGCCGTGCGCGTCGGAGTGCAAACCGGCTGCACGTAATGCTGATCGAGTTCAACGCCGGTCTTCACGAGCCGGTCCATATTGGGCGTCTTACTAAACCCGCCGTGCCATCCAACATCCGCCCATCCGAGATCATCCGCGACGATCAGCAAGATGTTCGGTCTCGGTTCGGCGGCAGATGCCGGCAGCACGGACGCCGCGATGAGTAGTAGTGAGAGCAACGCTTTCATGTTGTTTTCCTTGGAGTGCTCCGGCTTGACGGAGCCCTCCGACTGAGCGGCATGTTGATCGCGAGCCTCGACTGACGATCGCCGTCAAACCGAGGCATCCAAAGAGAAAACAAAAGCGGCCTGAGTGAGTCGATGTTGGCGAGAAAGGTTGTCCTTCACGAACTCGCTGTGCCGCTGAGTCGGAGGGCTCCGTCGAGCCGGAGCACTCCATGAATCAACTCAAGAACCGACGCAAAACATTCTTCGTGATCTGCGATGCGGCCTCATCGACGAGCAGCGTTGAGGGGTATGTAATCGAACTGACAGAGAAGACTTCGCCGCCGCTTGGCGTTTCGAAATGCACGATCTCTCCGCCGCCGTTGTCGGGGTTTGTGCCTTTTGCGAGCACGCTCAAACCGGCGGGGGAACTCGGACTGATCTTGTCGGTCTCGTGCCCCGAAGCGCCGTCGCCGTAACGCTCATGCAACGTCTTGATGCCGAAGAGATCGCCCTGCTTGAGGCCCGTTCCGGCGAAAATCCAATGCTCGGGGTTCGTGACGGCATACGGAGCGACGGTCATGACTCCGCGCTCATCGAAGACGACGCCCAGCAAGTTCGCTTCGCTCTCGACCGATGCGGCCATGCGGCTCTCTTTGCCTTCGGGCCATGCGTTGACGCAGTCCATTGCCGAGCCGTCGGTCGTGAAGCGGATCTCGCAATTGAGTCCGTTGCCGCCGAGATACATCAACTTGCCGCAGCGCTCGAAGACCCACTTCTTCACCTTCCAGTAAGCATCGGCGGACCAATACTCGGGATGCGTGCTGACGATGAGCACGTCGTATTGATCGAGATCGAGCGTGCCGCAATGCAGTTGGTAGTCCGAGTAAAAGTCGTAAGCGAAGCCGTGCTGTTCGAGCCATCCGAGCAAACGCCACTCTGCCGGAGCAAGATGGCACGGTTGCCGGCCTTCGATCGGACTCGTGACTTCGTCGGTCTCGGGAACAGCGTTGATGGGCTCGGGACGATCGAAGCTCAAGAGGTTGAACGTCGGGCCGCTTTTCCATTCGCCGTAGTCCGTCGACTTATAGCGCGGCAGGTCGGCCTTTGAGTTGACGATCGGAGTGTCAATCATCTTCGAAGCCATGATGTAATTGCTCCTACCTCCGAACGGGTTGTAGGCGTTCCATGTATTGGTCGACGCGAGCACCGCAATGTGTGCCGTCGGCTTCGTCGGAGCGACGACGAGCGGGAACGAGCAGAACGCGCCGGACTCGCCCTTTGCATGAAAGTAATAGAGGCCGCTGCGGTCGGGGGCGTCGATGACTTGCCGATGCACGCCGTGCCCGTTGTCCCAATTGACGCCGGTCTCGACGAAGTGCGTATCGGGCAGAGTCTGACTAACGGCGCGCGGCCCGTGATTGTCGAACCATCCGACATTGCGGATGAACTCGCGCTTCAGTCCGTAGCGCCACAGTCCGAGTTTATAGGGCTCGACGGAGTGTACTCGAAATTCCACTCGCTCCCCGGCGCGACACCACTTCGGCCATGCGTAGCCGAGCAACCGATCGGACAGCAGCCGAAAGTGAATCGGCTCTGACTCAGAGACCGTCATCGTCACTCGCTTCGAACCGAAGCCGGCTTTCGCGAGGCAGATTTCATAAGTCCCCGGCGGCACATCGATATGCACTGCTCCCGACGGCCATGAAGTGGCGACGGTCCAAATTCCGGCGCCTTTGAGTTCGACTGAAACGCCTTCGAGCGCGGCGTAGTTCTCATCGCTGACATAGCCAATAAGCATGCGGCGGCTCCTGCTGGAGTGAATGACGGGGGCGGCATGATTGAAACCGGACCTCTTCTTGACCACTCCGGCAGCCGTCATGAGTATCTGACCCGCTCTGAAGAGCCGCTTGCCCTATCGTCGAAGACGCAATGCGACGAATGGGACGCATGAAAATTCTGCCGTCTGCGTGCTCTTCACACTCCGATCGCTCCCCACTCAAAAGGACTCGTTATGAAAGCTCTGAAACTCAGCCTGCTCGCGGCGCTTGTGCTCGGCTTCGGTCAATCGGCCTTCGCGGCCAAGATCACCGGCGAGTACCTCGAAGCACGCACCTGCAACGTCTACACCGGCCCGTGCTTCGCGAATGCCGAACTGAGCCTCGCGGGCAAAGAGGCTTTGATGGCATGGAAGGTCGACAAGGGCGAGTGGAATCGCGTCAAACTTGATGGCCTCTCGGCGGCAGTAATCGTGAAGGCGGAAGGGACGCTCGGTGATGACGGCGTCTTCCCGATGATGGCCGGCAAGATGGCGGCGGTTGTGCTCATTGATGAGAAGGCGACTCAAGAGCAGCACGCCGCCTTGCTCGCTTTCGTGAAAGAGACCGCAAAGGTCTATACGGAGAACGTGCTCAAGGTGCGGTCGGTGCCGATCGAACTGAAGAACGATCACGTCACTCACGTCGGCACGTTCAAGGCGGGCGACGTCGCGGCGATTGAGACTCGCAAGCTGAAGTTCTCGGACTGCGTTTGCACGAACGAGACCGTCTTCTATCAGCCGCTGACAAAGGTCGAGAACGAGAGCCCGGCTTACTCGAAATTGCTGACCTATCAAGGAGCAGATCTCGGCACGCGCTTCACCAATCGAGGCATCCGCAGCGCGTTCTTAGCAACGTTCCGCAAGTAGGCAGTGACATAGCGCTGAGTCAGAAACGCGAAGGGCAAGCCGAGTGCTTGCCCTTTTTCATGCGCTGCGAGTCGAGCACTTGCCTGATGAAACGAGCCGAAGTGCTAGCAGTTGTTGTTGCGCCAATTCGCCGTCCGTCTTCGCCCCAACGGGGCACGGGAAGGTCTCTCAGGCATTGCGGTGCCGCTACGGTTGCTCGGCAATGCGTTCCTGTGTCAGTTGGGACCTCGGCCTGAGTCGATCCGCCTGTGGCGCTTTCTGCGTGCCGAATCGTGACGGCATTCTCGTACCTTGTTTGAGAACATCATCCCGCTAAGTCTCGGGATGGAATCCCAAGCTACGACTCTTCAGACAAACTCCTCGCAGCAACTTCAACGAACGGATCACGCTCATGAATCGGATACTGCTCGCGGTCTGCTTCTCTCTGTGCATCGCTCCGACGTGCTTCGCCGCGGACTTCGCGACTGAGGTGATGCAGGCCACTTTCAAGTTCTTCCATAAGGACTCGACGTCGACGTGCTTCTTAGTGCGACGAGCGGACCCGGACTCGGCGGTCTATCTCGTGACGACGGCGCATACGTTGGAGCGAACTCACGGTGAGACTGCCGTCATCGTGCTGCGTGAAGAGCAGCCGGATGGCGACTATGTGCGCCGCGATTTCTCGATCGCCATTCGCAAGGTCGATAAGCCGCTTTGGCGGCGGCATGAAAAGATGGATGTCGCCGTTCTCAAGATCGCACAACCGCTGCCGGTTCCAGTTGCCGCTTTGCCGATCTCGGCATTGGCCGACACCGCCGGTTTGAAAGCGTCGGGAGCGCACCTTTGCGGCTCGCTGTTTGTGCTCACGTACCCGCAACGCTTCGAAGCAAACGGCGCGGGCCTGCCGGTCGCTCGTCACGGAGTCTTCGCGAGTCATCCGCAACTGCCGATCGCCAAACATCCGACGTTTCTGGCCGACTACACAACCTTCGCTGGAGACAGTGGCGGCCCAGTCTTCATCGAGACCGCCGACCATCATCCGCTCATCGTCGGACTCGCGATCGCTCAAACACATCACGTCGATCGAACGAAGAGCGAGTACGAAGAACGCATCGTGCGCTACCCCTTAGGACTCGGCACAGTGCTGCACGCTCAATTCATCCGCGACACCATCGAACTCGCCGCCCAACAAACTGAGCCGAGCGAAAAGTGATCGGAGCAGCGCGATCGGCGGATTCATCGCTCAATCAAAAAACAGCTCGACATCGACGATCGCGAACGGGCTGAAGTCGAGGCGCACTCCGTCTCCGTTTGTGGCGACTTCGGTTTGCGTGCGACCTTGAAAGTCTCGCACGCGAGCGGATGTTGGGCGGCGGTAGAGATCCAGTTGCACGCTCTGATAGCGGCCTTCGGTTTCTTGAATGCGGAGCGCGAAGCCTTTGCGCAAGGTCGGGCCGGGAGCGGACTCGTAGCTCGATTCCCAGTCGGGATGCTGCTCGGTCGGTTCGATCAACAGCGGCTCGACGCTCAGCACCTGCACGCAGCGAGAATCGACGTGATAGAACCAGCCGGTTTGCCCCGATCGCGGCGGGCCGGATTGAGTGGCGATGACTGGCACCGGGGTCATGTGCGTCAGCGCCGCTTGCTGCGGGAAGTTTTGATCGAGCCCGATGACGAACTGAAAGCGGCGCTGCGATTCGCCTTCGACGATCAAGATCGAGTCGACCATGCGCGGGCCGGTCTTGCGATGAAACGGCAGGCCGAGCGGCAGAATCGTTGTGCGTTCCTCGGACGTCGCAATCTCTAAGAAGTACGGGCTTTCGAGCCGCTCTAAGTTCTGCGGCTGAGGGATGCCGTACAGCGACCAACTCAGCGCGGCGGTCATGTCGTTCCAGGCGAAGCGCGAGCCGAAGTAATTGCTCCACGGATCGCCTTCAGGCAGCTTGTCCGGAGTGATCTCGATGTCGACCTCTAAGAACGGACGACCGAGCCAAACTCGGAACGTCTGCTTGAAGGTTGCGAGGCGCGTATTCGTGCTCGGGTCGAAGATCTCGCCGCATGTAACAATTTCACCCAGCGACGGACCGGCGCACGTCACCGTCAGCGACGTGCCGCGCATCTCTGAGTACCACGTTTTCGTTTCTGTGACTTGATCGCCGTCGACGATCTTCACGGTCTTCTCGCGCGGGAAGCGAAACGCGAGTTGCTGACTCAACCGGTTCGGAGCGCGGCCGTGCTTCTTGAATCGCTGCAAGCCGCCGGTCGACTCGTTGATGACCGCTTCGAAGTGCTCGTTCCGCAGCACGTTGCCTTCAGCGAGTAGCGCGGTGTCTTTGCGGAGCGTCGACTTTGCTCCGGGCGTTCCGTCGGGAATCCATGCAAAGCCCGCTGCCGGCAATTCAACGATGACCGACTTGCGCTGCTCGTCGAACTGCACGGCTTTGACCGGTCCGCCGACCGCCGGAGCACCCGCAGCCTGCGGCAGTTCGACCACTACGCGGCGCGAGAACGAGCACGAGTTCGTCAGCAAGAAGCCCGTCTGCGTTCCCGCTCCGTGCATGATGAGCTTCGACACCGCTTGCTCAGCCTGCGACTGAAAGTCAGCGAGCGCGGCGTCGGCTGTCGCGAGCGTTTGCTCGGCATTGCTCTTCAAGCTGTCGAAGGCATCGGGACCGGCGGCTTCAAGGACAACGCGCACGGCATTGGCTTTCGTCGCGTCGATCGCGCGGCCGTAAAGGACGCTCGTCATGTTCGATTGCCACAGTGCCGCTTCGAACTTTGAGATGCGCTCAAAGTGCTGCTGAAAGCGGCCGAGCGGACGCTTCTCGCGCCGCGCCACACCCTGCGTGAAGAACGGCGAGAGGTAATCCTTATTGTCGAGCCCCCAACCGCTGCCCGATGCATCGCCGTGCTGAAAGTATTCTTCGAACGAGACCGCTCGACCGAGCACCGGCGCGTACTTCTGCATGCGTTGCAGATCATGAAAGACGGGGCACTTCGCATCGGGCCAACGCGCGATGATGAGCGCTGCAACTTGATCGGACTGCATCGCCTCAGCCAATCGCTGCGGCAGTCGCATGTAGGTCGATGCGGAATCGCCCGCGAGCGGCAAGCGCGTGATCGAGTCGACTCCGCTGCTATCGCAACCGTCCCAGCGCAGCTTGCTTTGCTCGCGATCGGGATAGATGCCGTCGTCGAGCAAGAAGTGCAGCGCCGAGTGATAGCCGTACTTCTGCAAGATCTGCGGATGCAGCACCGAATGCCCGTAGCGACGTCGCGCCCATGTTGTCGGCACGCGACCGATCAAACGCTTGAAGGCTGCTCGTCCGCGTTCGAGGTCATGTAACGTTGATGACAGGGGCACGAGCGGGCTCGGCACTTCAGCCCAATCGCCGCCGACGAAGTCCGCCGCGCCGCGCGCTGCCGCTTCCTTCAACAGTTTGGCAAGCTCGGGATGCTCGGCCGCAATGCGTTCGGCGTCGTCGGCTCGGAGCAAGTAGTTGACCGCACGCGGGCCGATCAGCAATTGCTTGAGTGCGTCATTCGCTTGCTCGGGAATCAGCAAGCACAAATCAATGAGGTAACAGTCGACCGGATAAAACCGCTCGCGCGCTTCTTGCAGGAGTTCAAAGCAAGCTCGCAGCCGGTCGCGGGCATAGTCCGCATTGCCCTCGACCGCAGCGTCTGCCGCTTCGAGCGTCGACTTGCGGAAGAAGGTCTCGTCATAGCTGCTGAAGTGATGCATGTGCCGCGTCAGCAGTTCGAGCAGCAGCCATGTCGTGCCGAGCGCATAAAAGTCGGCGACGAGTTCCGGATCGATCTCAGGAAGAGGCGCAGGAACGGAGCCTTCAGCAGCAACGGGTTCCGAGCCTGCTGCACTCACGCTGCTCGGAGCGGATGCCGCTAAGGGAGCGAGCACTGCTGCAACGGCTGCGGCGCGGTCTTCGAGACCTGTCACAACGATTGCACCCTGACCGCGAGCTGTTTCCATCCAACTGCTCGGCACGCGGTCTTCCGACATCTGCGGAATCAGCACGAGCTTGCCGCCCGCGTCGTCGAACATGTCGTCGGCTCGTCGCCAATTCGGAGCACTCCGACTGCTCGCAATGAGTCGCGGATGAAAGCCGATCGCAAAGGCATTCAGGATGCCCAATGCCGACTTGTCGCCAATCTCAACCGGCAGGTCTTCGAGACTGTGTGAAGGGACGAGAATCACAACTTCGGAGTAGCTCATCAGAGGTTAGCCTCGGTGAGAGTGCGACGGCGGCGTGCCGTCAAAGCCATCGGACGCAAACGGCAGCAGCTTGCCGCCACAACCCTATTCGGCACCGACCACTGTCGTGAGCGGCGTGCCGTCATCCGCGTGTCGCAGCAACATGTAGATCGCGGTCCATGCGGACCAGAAGTAGCTCACGCCATAGCCCGCAGCGAGCAGGCGCCAGCCGCTCATCCAGAAGTCGATCATCTCATTACGCTGATAAGTCGCTCCGCCAAACATGACGGTCTGCTGGACCAATTGTGCCGCGTGCTCGAAGAGGTAACCGACAGCAGCTTGAGCACTAAGCCCGAGCCAGAATGCTCCCACTGTCAGAAGAATTGCATAGACCGGTCGATCAAGAACGAGTCCATAAGCGCGCGAGAGGCCGTCAAAGCCGTCGCTGTCTTCAGTGCTGATGGCAACCACCATGAGCGGCCAGCCGAAGATCACCACATTGATGAGCACCGCCATTGCGAGGCCGATGATGAGTAATAATCCCCACACGGCTCCGAGCAGATAGCCGCCCGCCTCGGGAGCAACCCCGGTGATGGCACCGCACAGCACACCGGCGATCGACAACACTCCAGCACCCGCCAGTGGCAGTAACGGAGCGATGAGGTACGACATCAATTGCCGCTGCGCGAGATTCAACGCGGCCTTCGAAGTCATGCGTTTCTTCTTCGCGAAAGCGACTGCTGTTTGCCGCGCGAGCATCCCGCCGATCAGTCCCCAAACGACGAGAGCCAACAGCAAGCTCGTGACGACGAATGCGAGCCCGTTCCAATCAAGCGGTGACCGTTGCATCGCACGCAGTGGCTCGGCGACATCGTCCCATGGATTGAAGCGACCGGCGATCACTTTGAAGTTGGCCCACCAATCAGAGCCGAATGGCTGCCCATAACGAAGCTCGCCGGCTGCTCCGGAGCCAATGCCGAAGAGCCATAAGAGAGCGCGGTTTGATTGCTGCAACACAAGCACCGCACCGGCGCCGAGAATGATCTTCATCGGGTTCATCGCGAGAGTGATCGCTCGCGGAATTTGCAGCCACGGAAGCTGCGTCTGCCAATCAATGATGTTCGGAGTCGGCTGAGTCATAGGAGCAGGCAAGAACTCGAAAGGTCCGTCAGTGCTGAGTCATGCTCCGCGCACAGGCGTAAGAGCAAGCCATTCCAATCGGACGATGAAGTGAGGTCGAAAAGCGCGGCGCAGGATGCTGATCGAGCGCCAGCGCAGCAACTAAGGCCGATAGTCGCCTTTCGCTCTGCGAAAGAGCGTCTTCATTGCGGCGGCTTCGCAAATCGACCATGTAATTGTAGAGACATATTTGAAGACGCACTTTCGCGGAGCGAAAGGCGACCACAAAACTCAGCCCAGAACTCTCGTCGTTCCGCCCATGCTCCGAGCAGTGCCTACTAACTCCGCAGCGGCAGTCGGTATGTTCCCGCCCCATTTTGGCCTACCGCATCTTCTTCCCTCCTTCCTCACATGAGGCCCTCCATGCGTCGTTTCGTATGTGCTCTGACGGTCGCTCTCGGTGCGTTTGCTGGCATGAATTCAGGCTCGGCGGACGATGCTCCATGGAACCAATTCCGAGGCCCGCGCGGTGACGGCATCTCGACCAATCAAGGTCTGCCAGTGACGTTTAGCGAGGACTCAAAGTCCATCGTTTGGAAAACTCCAATCACGGGTCGCGCATGGTCGTCGCCGGTTGTCTTCGGCAAGCAAGTTTGGGTCACGAACGCGCCCGAGATTCAGAACCCAACTCCCGAGAAGCCGAAGCTAGAAAAGCCGATCGAACTGTCGGCGGTATGTGTTGATCTCGAGACCGGCAAAGTGCTGCACGACGTCAGCTTGTTCTCGGTCGAGAAGCCGCAGTTCACACACGCGACGAACAGCTATGCCTCACCGACACCGTTCATTGAAGACGGTCGGCTCTATGTGCATTTCGGCTCTTACGGAACCGCCTGCGTCGATACCGCGACGGGTAAGAAGTTGTGGGAGCGCACCGACTTTGAATGCGACCACTTCCGCGGCGCGGGTTCGTCGCCGGTCGTCTACAAGGGGCTCGTCTTCTTGTGCTTCGACGGCTACGACAAGCAGTACATCGTCGCGCTCGATAAGCAGACCGGTAAGACCGTTTGGCAGAAGAATCGCGACATCGACTTCGGCACAAACAACGGCGACGCGAAGAAGGCGTACTGCACGCCGCAGATCATCAACGTTGATGGCCGCGACATTCTCGTGAGCCCCTTCGCGGTCGCGACGATCGCTTACGACCCGCTGACGGGTGACCGAGTTTGGTCGGTGAAGCACGGCGGCATGAACGCAGCCGCGCGACCGATCTACGGCAACGGTCTCGTCTACATCAACGCGGGCGATGCATCGAACGCGCTGATCGCCGTGAGCCCAAACGGTTCCGGAGACCTCACCGACAAGATCGTTTGGAAGACCGGCAAGCAGACGCCGAAACGCTCGTCGCAAATCTTGCTGGGCGACCTCTACTTCATGATGAACGATGGCGGCGTTGCGACGTGCCTTGATGCCAAAACCGGCGATGTGATTTGGAGCGAGCGTTTGCCCGGTGCGTATTGGTCGTCACCGATCTCCGCCAATGGGTTGATCTATTGCCTCTCGCAAGAAGGCAACGTGCCGGTCTTCAAAGCCGATCGCAAATTTGAACTCGTCGCGAACAACAAACTCGCCGACGGCTCGAACGCATCCCCCGCCGTCGCCGGCAAGTCGCTAATCGTGCGCTCGAAGTCGCACCTCTACCGCATCGAGAACCGCGAATAGTCCCGCCGTTGCGCGGTGACGAATGGCACCAGCGCATCGACTGTCGGCGCAGATCGCGAGTTCTGTGTGGTCGCCTTTCGCTCCGAGGCGTCGCTGCATGCTGACGTCTCAGCGAAGACGCTCTTTCGCAGAGCGAAAGGCGACCATTGCTTTTCGGCAATACCTCGCGCGCTGTTCGATGCCCAAAACTTGTGCTTGACGCTCTCCTACCGCAGTCGTAGAAGTCTCCTACCTTAGTAGGAGAAGACGGCCTCTTCCTCATTCCTATGAGTCCCAATTGGGCTATAGGTCCTATGAGTTTGAAGTCGCCGTCACGATTGAAGTTGTCATAGGAGGACGCACCCAATGGCTGACAACAAACCGCGTTTGGCTGACTTGCAGTTGGCCATCATGCATGTGCTTTGGGACAAGGGCGAAGCCTCGGTCGGAGAAGTCCGCGATGCCCTCGCTGAGGAACGGCCTCTGGCCTACACGACCATTGGCACCATGCTCACGAAGATGGAGGCAAAGGGGCACGTTGATCATCGCGTTGATGGGCGAGTCAACATCTACAAACCCCTGATTCCGCGCGAGACCGTCAGTCGCTCGATGATCTCGGATCTCGCCAGTCGGCTCGCACGCGGTGATGTGACGGAACTCGTTTGTCATCTGCTCGATGAATGCGATGTCACGCGCGAAGAACTGTCGCGGTTGAAGAAGCTCATCAAGCAAAAAGAGCAGGAGCTGAGCGATGGCAAATAGCTCCTTCATCAACAGCTTCGGCATTTGGACGCTGACGTATCTCGCGCATTCAACGCTGCTCTTAGGAGCGTGTTGGTTGCTGTGCCGAGGGCTTGCTTTACGCAGCCCGGCCTTGCGCGAGCGATTGTGGAAGCTCGCGGCGGTCGGCGGATTCGTGACGAGTGCTCTCGCGGTGAGCGTTGGTTGGGGGCTCGCGATCGGTGCGATTGAGACCGCATCAGAAGTCGTTCGCAGTGCTGACGATCAACCGGACAATCAGTCGCCCGTCGTTAAGACTGCATCGTCATCAACGTCTGCAAGCAATGACGACGAGCTGATTCGCGAAGCAGAACAACTCGCGAACTTAATCGAGGAATCGACGGCAGCTTCGGTCTCGAAAACGAAGTCGATCGAATCCTCAAACATCGTCCGGCAGTCATTGACCGATCACCGGCGAATGGCGGATGTCATTTCAAATACATCAGAAAACTCGCCCGGTAACGCGATCACTTCAATGCCGCAGACGCCCGTTGAATCAGCGACGGCAACGCACGGAACCTCGGCCGCAACGACTGATCGCCAAAAACTGAGCGAGCGCATCAATGACCTCGAACAACAAGCACGCGTGCCGCTGATGCAATCATGGTGGCTCGCGCTGTTGCGAAGCGTCGGATGGATCGCCGTCCTGTGGATGACGCTCGGCTTGCTGAGACTGCTCCGCAGCGAGTGGGCCTTAGCACGCGTCATCGCTCGTGGCTCAGGCGGCTCGCCTGAGAGACCGCTCGAACAAATCCTCTGCGACATCGTTGCTCGCACTACTTCACGAGCACCGCGTTTGTTGTTCTCGTCCGAAATCACCGAGCCGATGGCCTGCGGCTACTTCAAGCCGACGATCTTGTTGCCGACCGATATCGAAGTCCGCTTGCAGACATCTGAACTGCGAGCGTTGTTGGCGCATGAGTTCGCTCATCTGCATCGCGGCGATGTTGTCTGGCTGTGGATCGGACGCGTGCTGTGTTCGAGCTTCGGGTTTCAACCGCTCAATGCGATCGCTCGTCGAACATGGCAAGCCGCCGCCGAAGTTCAATGCGACGATTGGGCCGTCGCTCAAGACGTGCCCGCCGTGTCGTTAGCGAGTTGTCTGGCTCAGGTCGCTGAATGGAAGCTCGACCGCCGAGCAGCCTCTGTATTAGCCGCATCTGGTTCAGGAAGCTCTCTGACACTGCGCATCGAACGCCTGCTGTCGGATCGAGTTCCCGACGTCTGGAGCACTCGTTGGCGATCGCGCTGCAGCCTCATCGCCGCGTTCTGTTTCGGACTGCTCTTCGCCTCCATCGCGCCGCGATTGGATGAGTCCCTATGGGCTCGCAGCACGGATCCGGATCTCGAAGAAAAACTGCGGATCTGGAACGAGATTCGATCGGACCTGCGAGGCGTTCAGAAATCGATCGAGGCGTTCGACAACTCAGGGGCAGAGGCACGGCAGTTGAAGCTACGGCTTGATCGTCAATGAATTTATCCGTGTGGGAAATATCCGTGTGAGACCCGAATCACTCATCCGTTCTCTCACGGATAAGTCGCATGCAGATACGGAGAATCGATGATGGAACTCATTGAGAAAGAACTCACTTACGCGATTAAGGGCTGCTTCTTCGAGGTGCAGAACGAAGTTGGGCTCGGCATGGAAGAAGAGGCGTATCATGAGGCCATGATTAAAGCACTCGGCGACAAAGGCCTGCGCTTCGAATCGAAGTTGCCAATCTGGGTGCCCTATCGCGGGCGCGATGTCGTCGAGTTCATTCCCGATTTCATCATTGGTGATCGTGTCGTTGTGGAGATCAAAGCGCTGCGAGAAGGCTTTGCTCAGGAACACTTCGTCCAACTTTTTTCGTATCTCAAAGCGACCCGGTTGCCGGTCGGATTCTTAGTCAACTTTGGACTGGAATGGATTCACGACGAACGCATGGTCTTCACCGAAAAGCCGTTCGAACTCGAAGAAGAATGGGGCGAAGTGAAGGGGCTGATCGGCGATGAAAATCGAACACAACTCGCTCTTGTTCGGGACGCTCTGATTGAAGTCGGTCAGACCTACGGCTTTGGGTATGGCGAATTGACTTATCGCCGACTGGTGACGGCGGCGGGTTTGGCGCGTGCTCAGACCGTGACATGGAAGCCGCTCGCTCAACCCCATTTTCGCGAACGCTCATTGGGGCAATTCGAGACGCAATGTTTCTTGATGGGAGAGCGCATCGTGTGCGTGTTAATGGCTTTGAAGGACGGCTTGCATCAGTTCGATATCGGGCGGACGCGGACCTATTTGAAGCACTTCGGATTGTCGGTCGGAGTCGTCGCCAACTTCGGCAAGGACCGTCTGCAGTTGATGGGCATCAGAAACGAAACCGGGCGACTGCGCTGAAGTCTTATCCGTGTGGGACATATCCGTGTGAGAAAGGAATCGCTGATGACCGTGATTTCGAGATCAGCGATTTCCGGCATCCGGTCTCACACGGATATTTCACACGCGGATAAGACCAAGAAAAAACAGACAATGGCATGAGTCGAACTCGATAACCGAAGGACATGAAATGCATCCGAAACGATGGAGCGTTTGGTTGGGGGCGATTGTGGTCGCACTGGGGCTGAGTGATCTGCGGGCACAGGATGTGTTGCCGGAGACGGACTTGATCGACGATGTGTCGGGGCGAGTTCCGAAGGCGGTCACGACGGTGCCTCCGGTGCCGGCGACGGAGCAGCGGCAGATTCGGCTCGATGTGCAGATCGTCGAGCTTGATCTCGATCGTCTGCCGGCGGTGACGAGCGAGACGTCGAAGCGCGAGCGGATTGAGGCACTGGCGAAGAAGCTCGGTTGGATCGAGCAGCATCGGCGAATCGTTTGGCACTCTGAGTCGGGGCTCGATCTGAAGAAGACTGGTCTGAAGATCGAAGATGTCGGCAAGGTGTTGTGTGAGCCGACCATGATCGTTCGCTCGGGGCAGGAAGCATCCTTCTTGTCCGGCGGTGAGATCATCGTTCGACATCCCAATCAGCCCGAGAAGGCTGTTGACCTTCGTCCGTTCGGGTTCTCAATGAAGTGCATTGCGGATGTGTCGCAGGGCAGTCCGATGAGATTGAATCTGAAGTTCGAGAACTCAAAGCCTGTCAGCGCCAACACAGAAGCTGATTGGATAAGAGCGATGAAGCCGCTCTATCAAGCGGCCGACAATCGAAGTCCAGAACCATCTGTGCCAGTCATCATTGGCCAAACCGCGTCGATCACGACCTACCTCCCGCTGGGAAAAAGCGTTGTTCTGGCGTTGCCTTTGAATGGCAACCACTCCGACAAGATCGTGTTCGTCTGCGTGACTCCGGAGATTGTGACGAAGTCGGATGTCGTTGAAATTACACAGGCGCCGATGCCCAAACCGATGCCCGTCACCGGGCAGGGCCTCAACAGCGACGCCGGAGTGACGGGCAATGTTGTCGTCGAAGACCGCGCGACTCTGACGAAGCTGGAAGCGAAGTCGGTTTCGGTCGAAGTGGCGGATGTGTCGTTGTCGCATGGCGTCTCGCGAGCAAAGCCGGTGGCGTTGATCGCGGCGAAGGAACTTGACGATGTGCGTGTGCTGCTGCCGCGAGCGACGTTGTTGGTCGCGAAGAACATGCAGGTCAAAAAGGGACAGCAAGCGGGCACGGTGACTCTCGAAGTGCAGGGGTTCGCTGACGCTGATGCGGTTAAGAATTCGATGCAGCGAAACGACGGCGAAACTCTGTTGCTGATCGCGTTGCCGGATGAGGAACCGTTGACGAAGGAAGTTGTGCGGCGAACGTTGGAGCATGACCTCGCTCGGGATGAGATCGAAAGAGTTCATCGGAAAGGTGATGAGCCTGCGACGCATCTCATTGAAGTAACTGCCGGGCAGAAGTCGGTGCGCGTGCCGATCATGCACGAGACGTTTTTGTTGCTGTCGACGCCGACGGGAAACCTCGAAGGGATGCGGTACGTGTCGCAGGTCAGGTCAGACAAGCCGGCGGTCAAGCAACTCAGCGGTCTGACCGTGATGTTCGTCAGCGAGAGTTGCCTCGAACTAGAACGACTCGTTCGCGAGCTTGAACCGACGTCGAACATCACTGTCGTTGAAGTTCGCGATGCCGTCTTACTGCGCGGCACGGTGAGTGATGCTGAACAACGCCGCTCGCTGATTGAGATCGCTCAGCAGTTCTATCCGAAGGTGCTCGATCAACTGCGAGTTGAGAAGTCGGCCACTGACACCGAGCAATCCGCTGCGAGTCGTCGACCGGAGCAAGCCAATCGCGTTCTGTTGCCGAGCAACATTCAACAAGCGAAGGCAGAACAGACGACGCCGGCTGCCGAGCCTGCAGGTAATACAAATGACATAGAAGCAGCAACGGCAGCGTTACGACGTCGGCGGTTGACTCCATTGGCTCCGCACAAGCTCCCGTCGATCGAGGAACTCAAGGAGTTGCGCGACGAAGTCAAGGGCCTGCGTCGCGATGTTCAGCGACTTAGCGAGCAACTCGAACGAGATCGCCATGCAGCGAAGACTCGCGCGGACGAAGAGGCACGAAGGAAGATCGCTCCGAGCCGTCGTGAATCGACGGCTGCCGACACCAGCAATCGCCAGTCAAGAGGCAACCAAGACAACACGCAGCTCGCTCCGAGATCAACAGCCGAAACACTCCAGCGCATCCGACGATTGCAGGGAGAAGCAGACGCTGTGATGGATGCTAATGAGGTCGAGTCAATCGTTTGGTATGCGCTGGGAATGCAACTCGAAACGTTGAATGAAGCACAACGTAAACAGGTCGAAGGACGACAATTTCGCGGCGGGCTCGCTGTCGGTGAGGTTCGTAATCCGGACCTGACTCACGGACCGCAACGAGGGGACATCTTGGTTGCCGTCGATCATTGGGAGACGACGAGCCTGCGCGATTTGCAGTACGTCCTGACGCGCGATGACTCCCTCAAGGCGAAGTCGTTGACGTACTTCGTCATTCGTAACAACGAAGTCCGATCGGGCACCGTCGTGCCCGGAGGAGATAATCCTCGTCAGGCCAAGTTGCTGCTTCAACTCGATCGCGTCATCCATGTCGCAATGAACGGAACGCTCGAAGAAGCCCTGCAGCAGTTGAAGAAGACGGCTGGGATTAATTGCGTGATCGACAAAGAGGGCCTCGAAGAAGTTGGCGTGACTCCCGGACACGCCGTTGGCATGACTCTGACTGGCATCCCAGTAAGGTCGGTGCTCAACGTTCTGCTCAAGGATGTTTCCGACAATCTCGGCTGGGTCGTCGAGGATGATGTCGTGAAAATTACATCAAAGGTTCGCACGCTCGGAGCACTCGTCACAAAGACGTATCCGGTTGCGGACTTAATTGTGCCACTGCCTGAGGCACGAAAGCCGCTCAACCTGACCGGCGAATGGCAGCGTGCTGCCGATGTGAAAGAAGAATTACCCATCGCGGCGCCTAATAAGAAGCCGTCAGGGGAAGTGCTGATCAAGCTGCTGACAGAGACCGTGCAGCCGGATTCATGGAGCGAAGTGGGCGGCGAAGGATCGCTGCAGTTTCACGAAGGCACTCTGAGTTTGGTGATTCGTCAACGTGCCGCCGTGCATGAAGAGATTGCCGAGTTGCTGCAGCAGTTGAGGCGGTTGCAGGACCTACAAGTCTCGGTCGAGATGCGCTTGATGCACGTCTCTGAAACAGTGGCGAAGCAGATCGGCAAAGACACCGAGCAAGCGCTCTCAGCGGACAAGACAAAGCAGCTCATCGGGCGGATGGAGCAGGATCGTCACGGCAACACCCTAGTGCTGCCGAAGGTCACGCTGTTCAACGGCCAGTCGGTGCAGATGCAGCACGACGGTGACGAACCGCATTCGAAGCTCTGTCTGCAAATGATCGCGGCCGCGTCGGGGGACCGAGAAGCGGTGCGTCTCGCATTCGACATCGGCGAGTCATTCGAAAAGTTGACGAGGCACTCTGGGGAGACGCTGAAGGACGGGGAATCGTTATTACTCGACGTGACATCGGAGTTCACTCGGACGGGACAACTCCTGCGTCAATTGCCGATCGGCAACACCGAGCAAACACGACAGCTCGCTCAGCTACTGCATCCCGGCGCGAAAGGACGAATCGTGCTGCTCGTCACGCCGCGCGCGATCAAGGTTGAGGAAGAAGAGAGCATCTCGGTGGCGCGTTAAGTGTTCGATGAGAGGCTGACTTCGTCACTCGGAAAAAAGAGCGGCTACGCCGCAATGCCAAAGCGGCGATGAATCGCACGCACTCCATGACTTTTGGAGTGCGGGGATTCATCCCCGCTTTCAGATATGGCGCAGCCGTTTTCTTTTCTGCACTGCGGTTATCGAGGCAGGTTTGTCACACAGCAAAAAAGAGCGGCTACGCCGCAATACCAAAGCGGCGATGAATCGCACGCACTCCAAAAGGGGGTTATTCGCTCGCTTTCGCGGGGACTGAGAGCAGGTCGCTTAGCCAACGTTCGGCGGCGAAGGACCAGCGGCGGAAGGCTTGCCCGTCGGGACGTAAGCCTTTGCCGTGACCGCCGGATTCGTAGACGTGAAATGCGACCGGTACGCGGGCTTCGCGCAGCTTGAGGACGTACGGGAACGCCCCCTCGATCAAGTTGTCGTTGATCGCGAAGGCGACAAAGGTCGGCGGCGTCCAGTTGCGCTGAGGCTGTAGGAACGGTTCCACGAGCTGACCGCCGTTGATCGCTAAGTACGCGGGGTAGATCAACAGCGCAAAGTTCGGACGCGGGAGCACTCGATCGTGCGCGTCGATCGGCTCGTAACTGCGGTCGCGGTACTTGTGACAGCAGACGGCGACTAAGTGGCCTCCGGCAGAGAAGCCCATGATGCCGATCCATTCCGGGTCGATGCCGAATTCAGCGGCGCGCGATCGAATGAGGCTCAGCGATCTCTGCGCGTCTTGCAGAGCGACCGGAACTCCGTTGCGACTCGGGACTCGGTACTTCAACAAGAACACCGTGATGCCTTGCTGATTCAGCCACTTGCCGATCGCCGTGCCTTCATGTTCGGCAGCGAGTCGCGAGTAACCGCCGCCCGGACACACGAGGATCGCGCGACCGTCGGGGCGTTGAGGCTTCATCACGGTCAACGTTGGCTCGGACACGTTGCCGATGCGCAAGAAGTCCGTCGCGCTCGGCAAGGTCGGAGTCGCTTCCGTCAGTTTGTCGGCCAGTGGATCCGCCGGCCGTTTGCCGCGCGGCCACACAGGAATGATCGACGAGTCGGCTGCGATCAGCTTCTTCAATTCGCGATCGGCAAGACTGAGTTCTGCGTCGGGCAATGCATCCTGCGGCTTCTCGATGACCTTTGAGGAATCAACCTGAGGCCGGTGCTTCGCGGCACCAACAGTGTCGGCGAGCGGGCGGTCGGCATTGTCTTTGATCGCCGCTTCAACGGTTCGAAGCCAAGCATCGTTCGCCGCGACGGCTTCGTCATCGAGTAGTTGATGACCTCGCAGAAACCGCACCGCTTCATAGGCCCAACCGGAGAGCGGATAGCGATCGAAGCAGCCTCCGTGACCGCCGGACGAGAACACATGCAGTTCCGCCGCGACCTTCGCCTTTCTCAATGCCTTGAGATAGCTGACGCATCCGACCGTGAACTTGTCGGGACGCACGACCGCAATGAACGTCGGCGGAGTCTTCTCAGGCGTCATCAGATCTTGTTCGAGCGCGGGGCTCGGGCTTAGTTCCAAAATCGGATCCGTGAGATAAGCCGGATACATCAGCACGCAGAAGTCGGGACGGCACGAAGCTTGATCATGAGCGTCGACGGCTTCGTAGCCGCGCTTCGCATGATGGTTGCTGAGCATCGCGGCCAAATTGCCGCCCGCAGAGAAGCCAATCACTCCGATCTTCTGAGCATCGAGTTTCCACTCGGTCGCGCGCGAGCGCAGTAACCCGAGTGCTCGTTGAGCATCCATCAGCGGCAAGTAGTGCGCGGGTTGTTTGGGATCGCGTCGCGGGATGCGGTACTTCAGCAAGACGGCGGTTGCTCCGAGTTGATGGCACCAATTCACGCCTTGCTGAAACGACTCCGTCTCAAGCGCGCCGTATCCGCCGCCGGGACAGAACAGAAACGTGACGCCGTTTGAACGAGCACCCGCAGGCGGCGGAACGATGATCAATTCCGCTTTCACAACGGGTCGAAAGACAAGCTTGTCGTCATCGCGTTTGAGCACGTCGTCTTGAAACCGACCGCTGACTTCACCCGGTCCATCACCCTGCGGCCAAAGCGGAACAATGACGGCATCGGGCCGACCGAGCTTCTTGAGCAATGCTTGATCGCCCTCGTCCGCTGCTTGAGCCGACGAATCGCCGAACAGCATCGCGCTCAGCAGTAGAGCGCAGCACATCGTGCCGATGCAGGTCAAGCTCAGTGGAATGCGAAATACACCGTATCGACGTTGCGAGTCGTGATCGCAACGAGCATCTGCTGTTGGCTTCGTCATAGTCAGTCGGCCTCTGAAGCAAGGAACTTGTCCGCGTCGTCGTAGCATGGGCTTCTAGCCCGTGCTTCGCGTTTGTTGAAAGTCCTTGCGGGTCGCTCTCGGACGTAGGCGTCCGAGCGACAGCGATCCGGCACAACGGCAACAAGTTGTCGATGCACTTCTCCTAAGGCGATCGGCAGATGAGAAGTTACCGGCGAGCTTTTGTACGACGGACTTGTAGTCCGTCGCAGTCGCAGATCGACGGACTACAAGTCCGTCGTACTGGTATGAACTCACCTACCGCTCGCCTAAGTGCCGAGAAGGCTGTCCGGACTGGAAGTCCATGCTACTCGGGCCGCGCCGTTATACGGCACGCCGTCTGATTGGAGACGCTTCGCCGCGAACTGCGCAGCGATGTCAGTCGGTCAGAACGCGGCTTCTCTCAATGCAGACGGCCGAGGGCGGCCATCCGACGAACGCTGGCGGGCTTCGCTTGTTCCGCGCGCAGTGGCTGACGACAACTCGGCCCCGATTCCGACCACTCTTACTCCCTCAGGAAGACATCATGCAGTTCCCTCGGATGCTGCGTATTCGCCAAAAGTTTGAAGCTCCTCGACTCAATGACATTCCTGCGGAAGTCGCGAAGCAGCTCGCAAAGCTCAATCTCGGTCAGCAAGTGAAGCCGGGACAGACTGTAGCAATTACTGCAGGCAGTCGCGGCATCAACAACATTGCGATCGTCATCAAAGCCATCTGCGAGCACGTCCGCTCGCTCGGCGGCAAGCCGATCATCGTTCCCGCAATGGGCAGTCACGGCGGCGGCACTGCTGAGGGCCAGCGCGAGATCATTGAGGGCTACGGCGTCACCGAAGAGTTCTGCGGAGCCGAGATTCGTTCCAGCATGGAAACGGTGATCGTCGACCATACGCCGCAAGGCATTCCGGTCCACTTCGACAAGCACGCTTACTCGTGCGATCACGTCATCGTTTGCGGTCGAATCAAGCCACATACGGGCTTCGTCGGTCCGGTCGAGTCGGGCTTGCACAAGATGATGTTGATCGGACTCGGCAAGCACGAAGGCGCGAAGATCTATCATCGAGCGATCGCCGACTTCACCTTCCTCGAAATCATTCGCTCGGTCGCGAAGTCGGTGCTTGAGAAGTGCCGCGTCATTGCCGGAGTCGCCATCGTCGAAAACGCCTATGACGAGACGGGACTGATCGAAGCCGTTACTCCCGCTCAGTTCTATGACCGCGAAGTTGAGTTGTTGAAGCAGGCTCGTGAGTGGATGCCGCGCTTGCCGTTTAAGACCGTGCAACTGCTGATCGTCGATCAGATCGGCAAGAACATCAGCGGCACGGGAATGGACACGAACGTCATCGGTCGCAAGTACAACGATCACGCCGCGACCGAAGCCGACGACTACAAAGTCCGTCGCATCTTCGTCCGCAGCCTGACCGAAGCGACGCACGGCAACGCGACGGGACTCGGAATGGCCGAGTTCACCAACAAGCACACTGTCGGGCAGATCGACCGCAAGATCACTCAGATCAACTGCATCACCGGCAATCATCCTTCAGCCGCCGCCGTGCCCGCATGGTTCGACACCGATCGAGAAGTGCTCGAACAAGCTCTGCCATCCGTCGGCATCGTCGAGCCTCAGAACGCGCGCGTCGTGCAGATCCCCAACACGCTGCATCTCGGAGAAGTGCTCGTGAGCGAAGCATATCTCGCCGAAGTCAACGCCCGCCCCGACCTCGAACTCGTCGCCGGTCCCTTCGAGATGCCTTTCAACCCCGACGGCAGCTTGCAGCCAGTACTCGCGAATGGCGGGCACTAATTCTTGGAGTGCTCCGACCCGGCGGAGCCCTCCATTTCAGCGGCACAGCGACATCTCCCTACAACGGACTTCGCCGCCAAGAACGAATTCGATCCGCACTTCCTCGCCGGCCTTTGGAAGACGGATGACAGAAAGATTACAGACAGAAAAATGGTTTCGTTCGGAGTCGTCTTTGGCGGCGGAGTGGCTCGGCGAAAGCGGCCTGAGTGCCGCTTAAATGGAAGGCTCCGCCGGGTCGGAGTACTCCAAGGAAACGCTGCTAAAGGACAGACCGATGCCGATACGCGATCACTTTCATCCGCCATTAAAGAATGTGGCTTCATGGGAAGGCTTTCACGGGCTATGGCCTGCGGTCATCGTTCAAAAACTGCATCAAACACTGCCCGAGCAATTCAGCGCTGAGCCTCGAGTCCATTTAGGCTCGCAGGCCGAAATCGACGTTGCGACGTTTGATACCGACGAATTCACCATCGGTAACTTTAGTGACAGTCGAGACGATTCAGGCGGAGTCGCAACAGCCGTCTGGACTCCGACGAAACCGAGCCTCGCTGTTGAAGTCGAACTCCCCGACTGCGACGAGTACGCCGTTCGCATCTACGACATGGATCGCGGGCGGCGGTTAGTGGCTGCGATCGAGATCGTCAGTCCGGCCAATAAGGACCGTTCCGAGCATCGCCGCATGTTTGTCGGCAAGTGCGCGGCGATGCTGCAGCAGGAAGTGTCGGTCGTGATCGTCGACATCGTGACGAATCGCGACTTCAACCTTTACGCCGAGCTACTTGAGTTCCTTGATCAACGAGATCCCGCGCTCGGCTCCGAACCTCCGTCGCTGTATGCCGTCGCTTGTCGTTGGCGCGAGAGGGGACACAAGCATCTGCTCGAAGCATGGAACCATTCGCTCGAATTGGGACAACGACTTCCAGAGTTACCGCTGTGGCTTTCGGAGGATCTCGTCGTGCCTTTGGACCTCGAAGAGAGCTACGAGCAAGCCTGCCGCGACCTGCGACTGCCGAAGCTGTCGTAATTCAGGGAGTAAGCCGGCATGACGGAGCCTTCCATTTCAGCGGCACCGCGACATCTCCCTTCAACGGACTTCGCCGCCAAGAACGAATTCGATCCGCACTTCCTCGCCGGCCTTTGGAAGACGGATGACAGAAAGATTACAGACAGGAAAGTGGTTTCGTTCGGAGTCGTCTTTGGCGGCGGAGTGGCTCAGTGAGAGCGGCCTGAGTGCCGCTTAAATGGAGGGCTCCGCCGGGTCGGAGCACTCCAAGAAATGCTGCTGCCAGAGTTCGAAGACCAGCAGGTTCCAGAGGCGGTAGCTGTGATCGAACTTTGAGGTCAGATGCTCGTCGACCAATTGGCGGATCGCGGCGGGGCGAAACCATCCTCGTTGCAAGGAGCGGTCAGAGAGCAGCATGTCGGCGAGTAGCGACTTCAGTTCGTTGCGGAACCAATGGTCGAGCGGCACTCCGAAGCCCATCTTGGCGCGCGTTTGAATTGATGCCGGTAAGAGGTCGCTGAAGGTGTCGATCAAGATTTGCTTGCCCTGCTGACCGACGAGTTTCAGGTTCATCGGCATCCGCGCGGCGAGCTCGATGACTCGCTGATCGAGGAACGGGCAACGGGCTTCGAGAGCGAATGCCATGCTCGCGATATCCACTTTGGTGAGGATGTCGCAGGGCAAGTAGCTCATGACATCGGCGCACGTCGTTTGAGTGAGGAAGTCGCGCGAAGGGCACTCGGCATAGACCGATTCGAGGAAGTAGCCGGCGTCGGCACCGTGCTCGGTTGCTGCCAATTGCTGCAGGAAGTCGGGATGTAACATTGATTGCCGGCGCTCGTCGTCGAAGATTCCGATCCAGCGCAAGTAACGCCGACGCGGATCTTCCGTCAGCACTTCCGCGAAGCGTCTGAGTCGACGGCGGAATGAACGCTGTTCGATCGACGCCGGGATGAGCCGCGTGAGCGAGACGAGTAAGCCTCGTGCCGCCGGCGGCAGCCAATCGAAGCGACCGGCGAGTCGCACGGCTTTGTAGCGGTCGTAACCGGCAAAGAGTTCGTCGCCGCCGTCGCCGGATAATGCAACGGTGACCTCGCGCCGCGTCATCTCGCACAGGAACATCGTCGGAATGGCGGAGCTGTCGGAGAACGGTTCGTCGTAGTGCCAAATGAGCTTCGGCAGGATTTCGAGTCCCGATGCTTCAACGACCAATTCGTGATGCCGAGTGCCTAAGTGCTGCGAGGCTTCGCGCGCAAAGGCGCGCTCGTCGAACTTCGGAACCGGGAAGCCGATTGAGAAAGTGTGAACCGGAGTCGTCGATTGCTCCTGCATCAGACCGGCGATGATCGTCGAGTCGATGCCGCCCGAGAGAAACGCACCGAGCGGTACGTCGCTGCGTAATCTTAATTGCACCGCTTCCGTCAGCGTCGCGCGGAGTTCTCGCTGCCAGCGGGCTTTGTCCCATTGCTGATGCCCGTTGAGGCGTTCGTCGGCTGCGAGCTGCTCGCCATCAGCCGCAAGCTCAGCGTGCGAGCCGGGCTCATAGGGCGGATGCCAATAGCGCTCGACACGCAGTTGATCGCGTTCGTAAATCGCCCAATGGCCGGGGGGTAATTTCTGATACCCCTGCAAGATCGAATGCGGATGCGGGACGTACTGATAAGCGAGATAGAGATTGAGCGACGCCGGATCGATCTGCTTGTTGGCATCGCTCAACTGCAGCAGCGACTTCAGCTCACTGCCAAACGCGAGCCGCCCGCCCGCGTGCCGATAGACGAGCGGCTTCTTGCCAATGCGATCGCGTGCCAAAAAGAGTCGCTCGCGCCGCTCGTCCCAAATGGCAATGGCGAACATCCCGCGCAGCTCATGCACGCACGCGGGACCGAGTTCCTCATAGAGATGCACGATGACTTCGGTGTCGGACTCGGTCGCAAACCGATGCCCGCGCGCGACCAGTCCCGCTCGCAGTTCGCGGTAGTTGTAGATCTCGCCATTGAGCACGACCCACAACGAGCCGTCCTCATTCGACAGCGGCTGCCGTCCGCCCGCGAGGTCGATGATCGACAGACGCCGGTGTCCGAGAAACGCGCCAGCCTGCGCTTCCATCGGCTGCATCTGAGGCGCAGCGAGCGGCACGTCATCCGGCATCAGATGCACGAGCCCGAAGCGCGAGTCCCACAACCATGAATCATCCGGGCCGCGATGCTTGATGACGGATGTCATGCGCCGCGCTTCGTTGAACGACGGCGCTGCATTGGACGTGCTCCAAACGACTCCGCACAAACCACACATCGGCTAAGGATCCTCAATCAGAATGGCTGCGGCATCGGGGCAACGCCGTTAAGGATTTTGAAGTAGCCGAAATCGTCAGATTTCGGGGAGTCACTCAGGACTCGACCAACAACTGACTTCAATCCGAAATCTGACGATTTCGGCTACTTACAAAGGC
Organism: uncultured Planctomycetaceae bacterium; assembly: GCA_964573505.1. Classification (GTDB taxonomy): domain Bacteria; phylum Planctomycetota; class Planctomycetia; order Planctomycetales; family Planctomycetaceae; genus AM-0621. Next base: position 29,405 of record CAZNMS010000034.1, read on the forward strand.
ATAGCCCGAAAATCCTTAACGGCGTTGGGCATGGGGGCCGTTGTCTTGTTCGGCAATTGGCTCGTCAGCCGGACGGCCAATGGTCGCCATTCGCGGAGAGGTTGTGATTTAGTCGCCCCCGACCTTGTGTCGGGGGTTCAACGGCTTTTGCGCTACTGCGATTTAGGGCAAATCGAGTAGCGCAAAGGCCGCTAAACCCCTAAGACAAGCTCAGGGGCGATTTCATCACAGGCTCGGAGCGAAAGGCGACTCAGGCGGCGAACTGTTGCGGTTGTAACCGTGACTGAGAAGCGGCATCTCAATGACGCGGGTCGAAGCGTTACTCATTCTCATTCGAAAGATCGTTATGAACTTCAAGCTGCTGCTCTCGCTCTTTGCGCTGTTGCTTCCGATCTCGGTGCAGGCCGAGAACCCTCAGGACTTCACCGTGCATGCGCCGGGGACCAAAGAGAAATTCTCGCTCGCCGAACACAAAGGCAAAGTCGTCGCGCTGCACTTCTTACTGAAGACCGAGTGCCCTTATTGCCTCAAACATACGCACGACTATGCGAAGCTCGCGGCAACGACACCGGATGTCGTGCATGTCTTCCTCAAACCCGACACAGAGGCCGAGATCACTTCATGGGGCAGCAAGCTGAGTCGCGATGGACTCAAGAAGTTGCCCCTCATCTATCGCGATGAGTCCGCAAAGTTGGCGGCTGCTTATGGCATTCCCGACGGCTACAAGTTTCACGGTCAGACCGTTCGCTTCCCGGCCTTAGTGGTGCTCGACGGCAACGGACGCGAACTGTTTCGTCATGTCGGCAAGAACAACTCGGATCGACTTCCCGCGAAGGAGTTCACGACGAAGTTGGCTGAGGCTCAGAGCAAGAAGAGCAAGTGATGAATCAACGAGCGAAGACGATCGCCAGTTGGATCGTGCAGCGAAGCGGATCGGCTATGAAGCCGCGATGAGCGCTCAAGGGCGAAAGCGACGAGTGCTTCTCGGGCTTTCAATCGCCGGAGCGCTGATCGGGGAATGGTTTCTCGTGAATGCCGTCATCGCTCACTTCGATGATTGGGAGTGGCGGCAGAATGCTGCTCTCGAACTCCGCCCGTCACTTCACTTCGCAGATCACTCGAAACCCTTTTACGGGCGTTGCGAAGTTGATCTCGGGAGCGATGCGACCGTCGGTGACGTAGCGCTGCGACGATCTCAAACGCGCGGGTGATGAACTCGTCGCTCCGCCGCGCACGACTGCCGGTGAGTTGCGATCGAGCGACCCAATCGGATCGATGCTGAGTTCTGATGAGAAGACCCGACCGGAGTCCCAGCAGATCTCATTGAGGTTGCCGTGCATGTCGAACAGACCGAAAGCATTCGGCTGATAGCTCGCGACCGGTTGCACTCCGGCAACTCGATCGGGATTCGCGATCGCCGAGTTCGCTTGCTTCAGATCGAACTCGTTGCCGAAGCAGTAGCGAGTCACCGTGCCTGCTCGGCACGCGAACTCCCATTCGGCTTCGGTCGGTAAGCGATAGACCGCGTCTTCGGTTCGACTGAGCCAATCACAGAACTTGATCGCGTCGTCCCAATCGACGCAGCGCACGGGGAATTCGTCAGTGTTCGCCGACGGCTGTTTGTTCCAAACAACATTCTGGCGACGGATGCGCGGATTGATTTCGAACGCTCCTTGCCCGTCGGACTCGGCGGAGGTCACGTGCTTCTCGGCTTCGACAAACTTGCGAAACGCACCGAGTGTAACTTCCGTTGCACTCATGAAGAACGGGCGCGTCAAGCGCACTCGATGCTGCGGTCGTTCTTGCGGTTGAGCTTCGGGGTCGTCCGCACTGGCTCCCATGAAGAACTCACCGGGCGGGATGAGCTTCAACGTCATGCCGATTGAGTTCTCGACTTCCGGCTTCACTTTGAGGTGCTCGGCCCATGCAACTTGATGCTGCTGTGCTTCGGCAGTGCTAAAGGGAGCGACTGCAAATGCCGGAGCAGCGGGATCAGTCGGCGCGAGTGGCAACTCTGTCTTCGCGGACTTCTTGATGCGCCGCACGCGCCAGAGGTCTCGATTGCCCTCTCCCCCCGGCCTTTTGGACGAGAAGTACAACGCCGATTCCGCTTCGCTCCATGATGGTCCCGAGATCGCACCGAACTGGTCGTTGATCGTCGGTCCGAGATTCGTCAGTCCGCCGAACTCACTTTGCAGCGTTGAACGAGTCGCGACGAAGAGATGCTGAAAGTTCTCTGCCTGCGAGATCACGCAGAGCAACGTGAGATTGTCTGAGAGTACGAGCGGGAACTCGTGCCAGTGTGCGATGTTGAGCGACTGCAACTCGCGCGGAGTATCGAACGGCGCGTCGATCGCTGATCGAGTGGCAACAAACAACTTGCGCAGGCTCTTTCCGCGAGCGAAGTACAAACTCAATCCGTCGGCGGAGAGGCACGGGCTCGATTCGTCTTGAGCAGAGTTGATCGGAGCAGCAACGAGAGTCGGTGCCGCGAACTGATCAGCCACTGTCGGTCGTTGTGCCAAATAGATGTCGAAGCCGCCCAGTCCTCCGATTCGTGAGGACGCGAACCACAAACTGAGTCCGTCGTTTGTGAGGAACGCACTCGAGTCGAACTGCTTTGAATTGATGCCATTCGGCAGAGGCGCCGCCGCCGGGAACGGCTCGTTGATGTTCGCGCGCTGGCTCGACCATAAGTCGATTTCGCGATCGACGCCGTGCGTGAAGATCAGCGTTAAGCCGTCAGCCGAGATGCAGGCATGATCTTCATTCGCCTTGCTGTTGATGCCCGGCCCGACGTTCTCTGCCGATGCCCATTCGAAGTCGTCCGAGACAATGCGATGACGCGCTGCATTCGCGATCTGCGGCACGACGGGAGCAGCCGCATTCGGATCGAGCTCAGTCACTGTGTCGGAATTATTACCCGTCGAATTGCTCGCCGACGTCGCGGTCGTCGCAGAGGCCGCATTATCAGAACTCGTCGAACGCCCGGCGTTGCTTCCGAAGTTGAGGCCCCAAACAGCAGCGACAAGCACGCTGACAACAAACAACGCAACGGGAAGTGGTTGCATCCGGCGTTTCGTCATGCGCGCGTACTTCGCAAGTGCAGACCCATCGGCAGCGTGATCGAGAAACGCTGCGAGTGCTGCGGCCACTTGAAGTGCCGATGCGAAGCGTTGCTCCGGTCGTTTCGCGAGCAGCTTGTCGATGATCGGCCAAAGTCCGGCAGCGTCGGGCGCATTGCGATTCGCAGCAGGCTCGGGCTCACGGTCGACAATCCGACGGAGCGTTGCCGCAGTGCTTGCAGATCCAAACGGCGGCTTGCCGGTCAGCATCACATAGAGCAGACCGCCGAGACTAAAGAGATCCGAACGATGATCGACTGGCAGCGAGTCTGCTTGTTCGGGCGACATGTATTGCGGAGTGCCCGCGAGAAAGCCCGACCGAGTGATGCTGACATCATCGACGGCTCGCGCGAGTCCGAAGTCGGTCAACTTCACATGCGGAGCCTCGCTCGTCGACGACGCGGCGCGCTGCTCCAACAAGACGTTGCCGGGCTTCACATCGCGATGCACGAGTCCGCGCGCATGCGCGGCGGCCAATCCGTTCGCGACCTGCCGAGCGATCTCAGCCGCTTCGCGCGGAGCAAGCGGGCCTTCGCGTTTAAGCCCAATACCGTTCAATCGGTCTTCACAAGATCGCAGCCTCCTGCGAGCGTAGGGA
>CAZNMS010000035.1:0-32755 GCA_964573505.1 uncultured Planctomycetaceae bacterium
AGAGAGGAAAGATGCAGGCGGAGAATTTTGAGGGAGCGACTCGTGACGCCAATCGGTCAGCGCAGCCGCTGAGAAAGCCGCAGGAGTCTAGGCGCGTCACCCATTCAATCAATCGTTGTTTACGCAAGCAGCCAAAGTCGAAGATCGGCAGGCAAACCAACGTGGCTGCCAAAACTTCGCTGACGACTTCGGCAAATGGTTCGGTTCAGAGTCCTTGAAGTCGCCGAAACCGATCTCTAAAACTCGCCCCGCTTTGAGCTTGGCCCAGTTCAAAGGCTATGTGCCCCTATCGTCTAGAGGCCCAGGATCCAGGATTCTCATTCCTGTGACAGGGGTTCGAATCCCCTTAGGGGTGCCTTGAGGGACTGAAGCAGGTAACTGCTTCAGTCCCTTTTCTTTTGCCTATTGGAAACGAGCAGTGGCGCCGATTCCGCAGTCGACCTTGTTCGATTCGAGACGCTCTAAGAATCCCAACCTCACCTGTCGCACCGAAGCTGAGTATTAATTCTACGACGCACCATGTAGCTGAAATCGTAAGATTTCAGGCGTTTCAAGCGTCCGAAATCTGACGATTTCGGCTACGGAAATGCGAAGATATACGTCGGATTAACACTCAATCTGCCTCACTCTGACGATTTAGCTGCGATCGCCAACGTCGAAGACTTCTCACCGCCTCTGCGACGGCGATTAATACAGCACGCGAGCCAACCGCGAACGCCGCTTTAATACGCATATCTAAAAATCGCAGCACGGGATATCACACTCACCTCTCCCGCCCGGCGCCCTGCTACCGGCTGCTCTCAACCTCTCGCCCAGCCAACTCATGCCTTCCTCTGATCCCACTAGCGACGCCTCGATTTACAACCGAGTATTTTGGCTGTCCTACGCCGCCAATTTGACGATGGTCGCTGCAAATGCGCTGACATTTCACTTCGCCGAACTGATCGTCTTCCTCAACGGCACCGAGCAGACCGCCGGGGAAATCGTCAGTACCGGAGCTTGCGGGGCGATCATCGCTCGGTTCGGACTGGGGCAAATGCTCGATCGCTACGGACCGCGTCGCGTTTGGTCGCTCGCCGCGATCTTGTTCGCGCTGGCCTGCGTGACTTTCATGCTCTGCCGCGAAGTCTCGATCGTGATGTTCATCGCACGCATCGGCTTTGCGACGGGATTGGCCGGCATGTCGACGGCGTCGATCGTGCAAATTCAGCATCAAACTCCGTGGCATCGACGAACTGAGGTCATCGGCAACTTCGGAAGCAGCGGCTTTGTTGGAATGGTGGTTGGCTCCATCTCCGGCGACATGCTGTATCACGCGATCGCCGACACGAGCCTTAAGTTTCAAGTGCTCTTTGCACTCGCCGCGCTCTGCGGCATCGGAGTGCTCGGTCTCGCTTACGCCGTCACTCGCGGATACCGGCACGAGAAGCCGCCGGAGCATCCCGCTCCGCACCTGCTAATTATCAAGTATTGGCCGGGGACGATCATGCTCGTCGGCATGATGATTGGCGTCAGCTTGATGGTGACGACGGTCTTTCTCACGCGCATGTCAACGCATCGCAACTTGGGCGGAATCAGCTTGTTCTTCTTCGGCTACTGCGGTTCGGCCTTTGCTTTTCGAGTCGCCTCAAGCTCATGGTCGCGCGTCATCGGCCGCCGCTGGCTCGTGCTGCTCGGTCTCGCCGGACATGCAACCGGGCATCTCTTCTTGGCATCTGCGACCGAGCAATGGCATCTCGTGATCCCCGCTCTCACATCCGGCTTCGGACACGCGATGCTCTTCCCTTCCGTTGTTTCATTGGGATCAGGAGCGTTCCCCAAAGAGTACCGAGGAACCGGCACAACAGTGGTTCTCGGCTTCACCGAACTCGGAAGCGTCATCTCAGCCCCCATCTTGGGAGCCATCATCGACCGCAGCCGAGCAGCCGGATTTGCCGACCCGTTCGCTCCGATGTTCTATGCCTCTGCGGGCTTCGCGACGTTCGCCGCCGTCGCCTATTGGTGGTCCACTCGCGGTAAAGCCGACGACGAGCAGCAAGCACCGCGGCAACTCGACGCGACTGATGAAGGCCCGTCGCAGATCACCGAACTCGATCCCGAAAGCTGCTCGCGCAACCGCAGCAAGCCGCTGCCGGCAATGACGTGCGCGACGATGTCGCTGCTTCACGCGTTCGATGCCACGACTTCTCCGTCCCTTTCATCCGGTAGTTGATCTTCTGGCATGGTTCACGGTGAGGTTGCAGAGCCTCGCCCGTCAGGAAGCGGAAACCGTTACGAAATAGCCAAAACTCCGCTTCCTAACGGGCGCGGCTCTGCGACCCAATGCGAGACCGGAATGAACCTCGCCGATCTTCTTAATCGCCGACCCCACCAACCTCGCGGTGATCGGTAAGCCTTGCTGCCGATACTCGGGATACTTCATCCGCTCGCGGTAGTTTTCGACGTACGTCGCGCAGCGATGCGCGATCGCTCGCGGGTCAGTCTCTGGCGGTGACCTCAGCGGGTGACGTGCCTGCCACTCACGCAGAACGGCGAGCAGGTTGTCTACTCGACCTTGTCAAACTTTGTGTAACTAATATTGCACATTCGAGCGACCGGCCTCGGCATGTGCATCCAAGAGTTGAGCTGCGTCGAACCCGTAGGTCGAGGCATGTAAGAATTCTGTCCGAGAAGTGGGATAGTCATCTTGCCTGTCGGCATTGGTAACCCGAGATGGAATATGTCTTACAATCTGGAAACCTCCGCCGCGACCTTTTGGGAAAGCCTCTGTGATCGGATACGAGGTCAGATTGACGTACATCTTGGCGGCGAGTTCATGACTCTTGAGCTGCCCGTCAACGGTGACGATCTGATCGAGCACGCTGGCCGAGTATCTCAACGAGTTAACGCGCAAGGGAATGCTTGCCGAGCAGAGCAGGGTGGAACGCTGTCCTCGGAAAACGCGTGATTCTGACCGCAGTTACGAAGGTTCAATTCAGATTGCGATCCGTGAGTCTCGAACTCAACCGCCGCCTATGGCGAGTACGAAATGCACTTCGCGAGCAGTCTCGACTTTTTGAAAAAGCCCGAGCGTCGCGATTTGCCCATCGATCGAAACTGCAAGTCCGGATTTCAGCGAGTCACCGTCCTGCAACCGACTTGCGATGCCCGGAAAGGCCGCATCGAGTTGCTCGACAACACCGCGCACCGTCCGTGCATCGAGATCGACAAACCCCACTCCGCCAGTGATCGACTTTAGGGCTGACGGAATAAATACACGCGGCATAACAACTCCCGAGGTGCAGCTTCAGACGAACGAGACGTAGGACGGACATCTCGTCCGCCCGGCCGAGTCAGAGTGGCTCAAGTTCAATACAGGCCGTCCAGCAAGCTGGTCCCACAAAACATAACGCAGATCTTCGGATCCTCGGACTCATGTGACCTCGGATGCAATCGCTGAAGGAACCGCGAAATGGCCGAGATCCTTTGTGTCTTCGAGCCTTCGTGTGAGAACTTCTACTGATCTCAACTTCGGGTTTGCCGATCGGCAATTGCTGTAGACGAGGAGATTGTCCGAGTCGTCGATAGTCGTGGTTCGCTCCGAGGCTGTGATCCTTTCGCTTCCGGCCTTGTGCCGGGGCACCCTCTGCGGCGCGGGGGCGATTTAATTACAGCCTCTCCGCGAACCAACGCCTTCATCAATCATGAACGACCCGAGTTCTCAACCTGAGACATCGGTTCGCGAAGCGAATTGCGGCTATTTCCGACCTTCTTAGGCAAGCTCGTCAACGACTCGAGTCGGCAGCGACAGAGGTTGCATTCGACTCGGGAAATAGGCTTGAAGCTGGTCTTGCAGCAACGCCGAGCCTCCCTAACATCCCGCCCACTTCGTCGCCCCTGCGACGACCGCCAACATAGCTCAATTGGCAGAGCACCTGTTTTGTAAACAGGCGGTTGTCCGTTCGACTCGGACTGTTGGCAAATCCTGAGAGCCTCGAAGAACACTACGTTTTTCGAGGCTTTCTTCATTTCCGGGGCTCGACGCGACTGGCGCCTTTTGTTCTAACTCTGTGCTAATGCACGCCATTGAAAGACAGGGATTGCCGGAATTTGGTGCAAGCAATGGTGCAAGCTGGGAATCGAGAGCACCCATCGTTCCGGTTGCTCGCATGACTTCAGCCCCATCGTTCCGAGTCGCGGTTAGCGAGAGCGTCGGCAATGCCTCAACCGCACCGTGAACGTCGAGCAGTCTCGGATCGGTGTAGAGGTTTGCGGTGAGCTTCGGGTCGCAGTGTCGCATCGCCGCTTGAGCCGTCCGCAGTGGAACGCCTGCCTTGCTGAGATGCGTTCCGAAGGTTGTCCTAAAAGCGTGAACGTCGAGCGTCCGGCCTCGGTCATCTCGCTTTGGGATGCCCGCCGCTTTGAGGTCTCGGTCAAGGATCTTCACGAGCCCATCAGGCACATCGAAGAGGAACTCATCCGGCATCAGTCGCCCGCTTCGGTCTTCGTTCGCATCACGGCGGTTGCTGAGTTCGGCCTTGCGTTTGAACTTGATGGTCGGAGCGTTCTGAGCTTCGAGCCGTCGCTTCGTTGCGCGATCCGTAAGCCAGTCCCGCAACTCAACAGCAAGATCAGCACGCAGCGGGAGCGTGTTGCCTTGTCGGTTCTTCTCGTTCTTCGCTTTGAGTGTGAGTGAAGGCCGGTCACCATCGAGGTCGAGATCACGCAAACGAACTGAAGCGAGTTCTCCCTTCCTCAATCCGGTTGTCACGAGCGTTTTGTAGAGCAGTTGTCGTTCGCGGCCTCGATGTTCGAGTTGCTCGATGAAGTCCGGTCGCTTTGCCAATCGGTCCCGACCGCGTTCAACCGCGGCGCTGATTTCATCGAAGGCGAGTTGCTTGTAACGCCAACCGCCACGCTTCCCCGCTTTGCGATCGGTCACAACGGATTCGCGGCCATATTCGGCCAATGGTCGCAAGCGAGCTACTGTGAGCAGTCGTCCGAGTTCGGTTTCAGTCATTGCCCGTCGCGGACGTCGCTGATCTGCCTTCTCATCGGCTCGATGCACTCCCGCAAACGGGTTGCTCAAGAGTCGTCCGGTTTCAACGCACCAGTTGCAGAACGCGCAGAGCTTCTCTCGATACGAGTTCCGAGTTCGTGCCGACATTCCCGCAGCGGCTTGATGCCCCAACCACTTCTCGAACGCTTCGCGGTTCAGGTCGCCGAGTGTTTTGAAACGACACTCACGAGCCAGTCGGTTGAGATTGCTGAGCGAGTCCTTGCGATGAGACTCAGAGAGCCCCTTCGCTTGTTGTGTGAAGTCCCATGCTTCGAATTGGTCGACAATCGGGCTTCGCTGATGGTCAGCAATTCGATCTTCATCCGCAGACAACACTCCGCTTCGAACCAACTCGCTTCGCCGTTCAAGCTCATTGAGCACGCATCGAGCCGCCCCTTCATCCCGGCAACCGGTCGAGACTTCGCGCACTACGCCAGCGCCGTCGCGAAACTTCGCGAGATAAGTGCCTGCCTCAACAACGATGCGTTGCGAGCCGTCCCTTCCGAACGTCACGCGATAAGTGATCGCTCGCCCCTTCGCAGGTTTCACCCGAGCGAAGACGTCGAACTCGGGCTCGCCATCGCGACGGTTCTTCCGCGCAACTCGCACAAGTTCCGCTTCGAGCGGTAGCGGCTTTGTGTAAGTTTTCTTGAAGACGCTCCCCATTACTCGCCCCCTTCTTCGATGTGCCGAATACCGAAGTGAGCAGCGAGTCGATCAGCAGCTTCGAGACGCAAGCTCTGATCACCGCGCAAGAATCGCAGCAAAGCGGCGTGATCGACTTCGGTTGCTCGTGCGACGGCTCGGATTGAGTCGGCTTCCGCTAGTTTTGCTTTCAATAATTCAGTGAGCGTTCTGGGAGCTTTCGGTTTCTTCGTCGCCATTATTTTCCATTTCGCGAGAGATGCTGTCGATGGTGTAGGTTATCACCATCGACAGCAACTACTTCAACGCCAATTTCTGTCTCGTGATTGCGAAAACAAATCCGAGACACGCCATGCTTAATGTATTTTCGCGAATCGCAAAACGAATTAGTCGCCAAGATATTGAAAGCGGCTTGCTCGTTTTGTTTTTTGCGAGCCCTTTTCCATCTCGCGAATTACGCCATCAGCACACAACACGAAGAGCCAGTCATTGGCAGTAACATGACTCACCCCGAGCACGCCAGCGGCAGAACGACACGCCAACGGAAATGGCAGCGGATGCCATGCCGTTTGCAGTCGTCGGCAGAGTGCTACCAGTTGTTGAACTTTGGGTGTCTCATATTTTCCTGCGCATGCAGGCAGCGGACTGGCAATTGCTTCCGCAAACAGTCCTTCGAGCGGTTTTGCACCTGCCGGAAATTTCACCTTTTGCCAACCTCGTAAGAAATCTGCAAAGGACTCCTCAAACGACTTGGTATTTATCACCGGCAATGCGAGTTGATGCCACTCTTTGACGTATTCCCGGAGTCCACGGGGATCAGCATCAAACAACTCCGGCACGCCTTTAAGCCGCCGTGCCAACTCAAAGAGAGCCTTATTACGCTGCCCTTCTCCTTGCGGTAACGTCGCTGAAATGAGGGCTTGATACTCGGGTTTCAGCGGAATGTTTTCGAAGTTCGAAGTCTTAAAAGAACTGCGAGAATGACATCCGTCTTCATTAGTTCTCAATTCAGTTCTCTTCGGTTCTCTCTCAGTCTTCACGTCTTCATCTGTAAAGCTGATTGAGCCCGGTGGAGCGTCGCTTTCGCTCGCCCATGCCTGAGCGAGTCCGGCAGCAACTAGGTCGTCGATCACCGGAATGTTGTCAGTTGGAGCGATCAGCCATTTGTAGACGTGCCCAGTTGGATGCACGCTCGGCGGCAGCATGGCGAGCCCGCCTCCGCGAAGTTCGCCGTCCCGAAAAACGACGATGCTGTTACCTGATTTACTAATGCGATGGACGGCTTCAGCGTTCGTCCGAAAGAACACATGCCGCCCTCGCGCCGTCTCGCTCTGAGGCAGAGACTTTGCAAGTTCGGGGAATGATCGTGCCCATGCCTCATACGCATCGAGTTGATCGAAATCGCGGCAAACCAAATTGCCGGAGACAGCCCCGAGCAGAACGGCCATCCCAGCTCCCTTTTTACCTTTGAACCACTCGCGAACTTCCATGTCAGTTGGGCGTCTTGTTTGATACTCTTTCCATGTGTCGAGCGAAGTCTTTTTCGTCTTGGGCCACATTGGCAATAGGCACCAGCCGAGCCGGTGTAGTTTCATCACTTCTTTGATTAACATCTAAGTTGTCTCGCAGAGATATTCGTCGCACGCGCCAACGTGCTTCGAGTGGAGCGGGAATTGAGAAGGGAGTGAGCCCGGCCTTGTGCTGGGCTCACTTCATTTCAGGAGGCAACTTGCGAGTTGCTATCACTGACACTTGCTGCAAATGGCAGCGGCTTAGGCTTACTTCGCTGACTTCGAAGTGCGGCTCGGCTTACAGCCGTCATTGATCCATTTTTCCAATTCGGCTCGCGACCACCGGCTTAACGTAGTGCCTACTTTTTGTGGCTTTGGAATGTGTCCAGAGTCAGAGAGCCGGTACACGGATCTCGGTGAGATCTGAAGCAACTCGGCTACTTGGCGGGCGGTCAGCAGTGCTGCCCCTGATTGGGCTTTTTCAGCCGTGATACAACTTTCGGCATTCGTCCTCATGACATGGTCTCCTGCGCCTGCCGAGTTGTAAGTACGGTCGGCAGTATCCGTATCACACATGTAGTCATGCGTGACACGCGTAGGATGCGGAAAGATCCCGGAGACACAATCGCAGTATCTTATGTTTTTCACTTTTTTGTTATAGTGACGTTCGGAGCACTCTGCTTGACTTTCCCGATGCTCTGTGTAGTGCAGTCGTCTTTGGCGCGTAGTTGTGCAACGGGTCTCGCGGTAGTTGCTCCCTAACCATTCCTGAGGCGACGCAATGGGCTCAATAGATCATCCATCAAGCGGCGACGAACTTCTCTTCGGTGCCTTCCACTTGCCGAGCGATGCCCAGCGTCACGAGGGAGAGTAGCAATTCTTCCACTCGGTCGGCTTTGGCTTTGGTGAAGCGCTTTGACATCTCGGCAGCGGAGAGCGGTTGCGTTGAGGTCGCGAGTTGTTGGCGGATGGCTTGCACTTGCTCGGGGAGCTTTTCGGGGAACGGGAGCTTCTTTGCTGCCTTCTCTTTGGTGGCGGACTTCTTCGCGGCGGACTTCTTCGAGCGACCGCCTTTGGTCGGCTCGGCTTCGTCGCTGTCGTCTTCAGAGTCCTCTTCGTCCAGTTCCGGCATGGCGAGTTGCGTTTGAGTCGCCTGACCTGCGGCGGGGTTTTGGAACTCGGGACGCAACCAGCGGATGAGCCCGCGAGCCTCTTCAGCGGCTCGTTCGGCGTTCAATGCGACCAGCCGTTCAAGAATCTCTTCGTCGGTCAGCGTGACCGGCCAGCCGTAGGCTTCGAAGACAGCGGCATCGAGCCGTTGATTCAGCCCGTTTTGGGCTAATCCGAAATTCGGTTTAGCCTCGGACCATGACTGAATCCATTCATACAAATCGTTATCGCCAGTTGAGAGACCTGCTCACGACAGCGCGAATTGATCAAGGGCTTTCCCAAGAGGCGCTTGCCGCGAAGCTGGGGTGTGTGCAGACCTACGTCAGCAAGTACGAGCGCGGCGAACGGCGACTCGATGTTGTTGAGTTTCTTGATGTCGCTGCGGCATTGGAAATTGATCCCTTGAAGATCATTCGAAAGGTGCAAGCCACGAATGATTAAGGCATCGAAACCCGTAGAAACTCGAATCGCGGCCTTGTCGGACGGGCAGCGAGCCCTCCTCGGCACGATGATCGACATGTTTGAACAGCCGATTGAGTGCTCTCGTAACGCAATGTCGGACATCGTCAGTGCCGATTTTCTCACGGCGTTCGGAGACATCCTCAAGCTCCATCACAGCCTCTCGGACGACTATCTCGACAAATACCGCTTTGAGGCCGCGATGCAAAAGGTCTATCGAGCATTGGGGCGCGAGGCGTCGCGGCCCAGTCGCTGTTTTCCGGGGCATGATCTCACCGTCGACGGCATCAAGTGGTCTCTCAAGACGCAGGGCGATGCGAGCATCAAGGCCGATATCTTGCACATCTCCAAGTTCATGGAACTCGGCAAGGGGAAGTGGGAGACCGAAGACGACTTACGAGGACTGCGAGATCGCTTCTTGAACCATCTCGCCGGTTACGACCGCATCATTCAACTGCGTTACTTCGGCACGACGGAAGTTGAGACAGAAGTAAGTCGCCATTTCTATGAACTCGTTGAGATCCCCAAATCGCTGCTTCGGGAAGCTGCGAACGGGGAGTTCACGATGATGGTAAATAGCAAGCAGTCGCCGAAGCCGGGCTATTGCTCCGTCTCCGATCCTGACGGAACGGTGCGTTTCAAGCTCTATTTCGATGGCGGCACAGAGCGCAAGCTGCAAATCAAAGGGTTACGCAAAGACCTGTGCCGAGTGCATGCCACTTGGTGTTTCACGAACTCCACTTGAGCCGCCGTTGAGCGATCTCGACGTACTCGGGATTCAACTCGATTCCGACGAACCGTCGCCCAAACGTTTGGCAAACTTCGCCGACCGTGCCTGAACCAAAGAAGGGATCGAGCACTAGTTCGCCTTCTTGAGTTCCCGCCAGCAAGCAGCGTGTCACCAGTTCGCGAGGAAAAGTTGCGAAGTGAGCCTCACGAAATGGTTCGGTGTTGATGGTCCAAACCGATCGGCAGTTGCGTTTGCTGCCATTCACAGCGGGCTCTTTGACCGCTTCGTGCTCGTAGGCGTACCGCTCGGATTTCGAGAGTAAGAAAACGTACTCATGCACGCGTGAGGGGCGGTCCTTCACCGACTCGGGAAGGCCGTTGTTCTTGTGCCAGATAATGTCAGATCGCAGATACCAACCATCGGCTTGCAGCGCGAACGCCAACCTCCACGGAACACCAATGAGATCTTTGGGCTTGAGTCCTTCAGGAGTCGGGGCTCGATAGTCCATACCGCGAGCCGGGTTCTTCTTGTCTTCGTCTCGCCACGTTCTGCCGCCGCTCGTGTAGCTATCGCCGATGTTGAGCCACAGAGTTCCGTCGTCCGCCAGCGTGCGATGAACTTCACGGAAGATGGCTACGAGGTCTGCGAGGTAGTCATCCAAAACCGGCTCGGCGCCGATCTGCCCTTCTATGCCATAGTCGCGCAATCCCCAATACGGCGGACTCGTTATGCAGCATCGAAAACTGCCCGCTTGAAGCTTTGCTAATTCCTTCCGAGCGTCCCCGGTGATGATGCGTCCGCATCGCGTATCCGGCTGAGTCGCGCGAGCGACCGGTTCTTCAAGCTCAAGGTCGGGAAAGAGTTGCAGCGGCATTAGGATGAACTCCATCTACATCGTCAGATTGTGCATAGCCGAATTTCGGTTGATGCTAGTCTTGCGACCTTCAGCCTTCCACTTGTCTGGCAAGTCCGCAATCGCCGCCGCTCGCGGATTCACTTCGATCCCCAAAAACTGATGCGGGTCGACCGTGATGAGTTCCGTTTGCCGATAGCCCAAGTCGCGCAACGTGTTGAGCACTTCGCCATCGAGCCGCTTCATGTGCTCCAACGCGACGTAAAGAAAATTACCGCTTCCGCAGGCCGGGTCGAGCACCCGCGTCTCACACAACTTGTGATGGAAGTCGCGGACGGTCTTGACGGCTTCGCTCGATTCGCCCCGAGTGGCCAACGTCACGGCGGCAGTTCGCACCGCGTCCCATTCCTCACGCAAGGGCTCGATGATGGTCGGCATCACCAGCCGCTCGACGTAGGCTCGCTGCGTGTAGTGGGCTCCTAACTTGTGACGCTCGACCGGGTCTAAGGCACGCTCCAACAACGTGCCGAAGATCGCAGGCTCGACCTCGCGCCAGTTCGCCTTGCTGGCTTCGATCAACAACGCGAGTTGATCTTCCGTCAGCGGCAAGGCTTCGCAGTCCTCAAACAAACCGCCGTTGAAGCGCCGCAGCTTCTTTCGCAGGATCGGTGAGAACGTGCCCTTATCCATCGACTCCCACAAGTCGCGGACCATGTCAGGAAAGTTACCGACATCGCCCTTCAGACTGTTGAGCAACTCGGTGAAGCAACCCAGCGGGATGAGTTCCACATCTTCCGCAAACATCGTGAAGAGGCAGCGCATCAGGAATTGCGAGACGCGCTTGGCCTCGTACTTCGACGCCTCCATCGACTTCGCCAACCGAGCCAGCTTGTCAGCCAGTTCGCGAGTAACCTTCGCACTCCGGCGGCTCGGGTCGAGCGATAGCGGGTCGGTCCAAACGGAACGCAGCTTCTCGCGTTGTTCTTGCTTCGTGAGTTCCGACAGCGAGATGCGAAAGCTGCCGGGATCAGGAAACGGCAGATAGGTTTTGCCTGACCGAGTGAAGTCCGCGAACAACTCAATCGAATGCCCGACATCGACGACGATCAGAAACGGCGGCCAACCTTCGTCAGTCGGCAACGCGCGGGCGTACTGCTCAGCCTGACCGCGAGCCTTCACCATCGCATCGTCCCAACTCTTGGTCCCGCGAACGGCGGTGCCCTTCTTGGTCTTCTTGGGAGCGCTGACGAGTTGTAGTTCATCCCGAGCGGCGGCTTGCTCACTGCCTTGCTTGGCTTCGAGCACAAAGCAGCTTCGCTTGTAGAGGTCGATGCGACCGGGACTTGTCGTGCCGTCTTGATTCTGGAAGGTGACGTCTCGCTCGAAGACGTAAGCGTTCTCTGAGACATCGGCCTTCGTCGGTTCCGGCTTCGCAACTCCGATGAGATCACAAAGCTCGGTCAAGAAGAGTTGATAGTTCGCCCGCTCAGCAGCCGCCGAAGCGGACCAACGGGAAACGAACGACGCGACAACATCCGCAGAGACTTCAGCGACCAGATTCACACTCACAGCAACGGCCCCTTCGAGCGAAAACAATTTTCAGCCGGTGAAACGGCTTAAGCAGTCTCGCACTGTATGGGTGAGGCCCCGCATTCGTGAATTGAGCCGCCTTCATCACTTCAAATCTGACCCGGACGTTTCTCGCTCACGCTGCGCAACAATTTTCAACCGCAGACCTTCCAAAAATGAATTGTCGATCTGTTGTGACCAATCCATCGGCGGCGAAGGTCCGAACTCCGCTTCGTGCTTTTGGATCGCATCGCGGATGCGGCGAAGCCTGCCCTCGGTCGCAATTCCCGGCCCTCGCGTTTTCGGTTGCGGCGTTGCGCGTTTCACGGCTTCAAGCCTCAAGAGACGTTGAGCGTTTTTCATCAATTCGGCTTTCTGGAATTCTCTCGCGCCGTTCGCATCGTCCCGGCGCGCTAAGAATGGCGGAGATTCGTGCCGAGATTTCGGCAGCTTCGTCAGCAGGTAATTGCGTTTCGTTGTCGTTCGGAAAACGCATCAGCAGCGCGGCCAGTTCTTCAATTTGTTGCCGCGTAAAGCCGGACCCACTCGCTCGGGGTCGATGCGTTGCCTCAAGGCGCAACAGCCGCGTCGCACTACTGGCCATTCGAGCTTCCTTCGTCTGAGTCGTTTCTGGCTCTCCGCCATTCGTGTTGATTCTTGGGAGGGCGAGGCTCCTGCCGAGCCGAATTTCGCAGCGATTGCGGCTCGGCAGGAGCCTCGCCCTCCCAACCAATGGTCGCCCCTCAACAGAAATGGCGGAGAGCCTCGTTTCTGAAGTGCTGTCGTTTGTGTGCTGAATTGCATGCTCTCAAGAAACAGCGGAAAGAAAGAAGGTGTGTCAGTGCCGCGTCCGGTCGGAAGAACATTGTTGGAGAAGATCGCGGACGGAGAACCTAAGAAGGCCGGGGGATCATGGTTCGAATCGCTCCCGAAGCGCCCGGCGTTCGTGCCCGTTTGCGCAATCGAGAAGGCCGCGCCGTCGCAGCGGATGCGGTTCGGAATAGGCGGCCATTCGCAGCATCATCGCCTTGTCGAGCGAGTCCTGAGCGGAATCTTGCGGCTCGTCTCGTAGTTGTTCGGTGACAACTTCAAGCCGCGAAAGTCTCTGCCGATTCTTGAGCGTCATTGCTGGGGTTCTCCAATCGTTCAAGCCTTTGTGCGAACTCGACCGAATCACGCAGCTTCGTCCCGAGTTCCAAGAGTTTGACCGATGCCGACAACCGCACCGCGTCGGACTCGCCTTCATCGACCAGCATCGCCAACCGATCAACGGCTCGGCTTGATGCCTCGGTCAGCTTGCCCAATGCAGCGTTCCACAACTCGCCGCGAACGCGATTGAGTTCCGCCACAAACGACGCATCCCGCAACCGACGAAACGCGGTCGCCTCAGAGATGCCCGCTTGCTCCGCAGCACTCCGCACGGTCGAGCCTTTGGCCAACGCCAAGAGCAACACGTCATCGCCGGGAAGTCTCTCAATGCCTGTCATTGTCGATCACCCTTTCCGTCTTGAGCAGCCAGCAACCGACGAACGGCTTCAGCCTTTTCACCATCGGAGAGCGGCAGAGCGAAGATGCCCGCCACAGCAGCGGCGAAGTCGATCGGCGCAGGCGTCTGCGTTTTTGCGGTGGCTTGTGATTCGTCGGAGTTCCGCACCGTCAGTGAGCCATCAACGGCATTCCGAACCGAGTCCGTCTTCGATCGTTTGCAAGCCTTCCGCCGGTCAGGTTCGGCTTCTTTTAGAGGTCCGGTTTCGTCGGACTGTTGCAGGCAATGGTGCAAGCGGAGCGTCGACGGTTCGGAACTCGGCTGATTTGCTCCACTTTCGAGGCTCTCTTCATTTCTGGCCTCGGTCGTCGCGCTTCGCGGTGCCTGCCCCTTTGAGGTAGCGGTCGAGGATCTTCACAAGCCCATCAGCCACAACGAAGAGGAACTCATCCGGCATCAGTTCCTGGCTTTGGTCATTGTTCGCATCGCGGCGGAGACCTTCATTCGCCCGCTAGCGGCAAACAAAGTTCCGGCCGCTTCGTTCAACTAGTTGTAAAGTTAAATACAATGCGTAATGCGGAATACATATCTGCGACAACCCATTCATGGCGTCGCGGACTCTGAGCAAACTCGGTACTGCACTCGCATGCTTTGCTATTTCGTGGATGAGATGTCTACTCTCTGATCTCGTTGAGGCGTTCAGTCTTGGTAGCAATCCAACTGGCATTGCGCTGCTCGCCCAACTCTGAACTTAGAGTACCGATGAGGAGCAGCAAGCATGAGCGAACTCGAACAACTGCGGAGTGCATTAGCGAAGATTGCGAAGATCGCGGACTCGGCCAGTGGTGAAAGCGAGGCACATTCCGTCCTTGATGTCGGATGTACCATTAAGTCTCTACCAAAACGGTTGTTGGTGAAGGGGGCTGAAACAGCCCGCTCCATCAACCCGATTAATGCACCGTCAATGAGTCCAATGGCTGGCCTCGACGCAAGCATTATGGATGCGGCACGAATCGCGGTGTTAACTACGAAGTATTGGGGGCCACAACCGCGTCGGCTGACGGTCAGTTTCATGGAGTCCACTCCTGCTGATCTTCGCGCAAGGATCATCGCTCACCTGAATGCATGGGCGCGAACCTCCGGTGTCACGTTTGTTGCGACAGGCGGAGTTGGGCAGGTGAGGATCTCGCGCGGCGCTGGTGGCTACTGGTCGTATTTGGGAACCGACGTTTTGCGAATCCCCACGAATCGTCCGACGATGAACTTGGAAAGATTCACGATGAATACGCCCGAGTCGGAGTTCAAACGTGTTATTCGTCACGAAGCTGGGCACACATTGGGATTCCCACATGAGCACATGCGTAGTGAAATAGTCGCTCGGATCGATCCGCAGAAGGCATATATCTATTTCTGGGAGACACAGCGATGGGACCGAGCGACGGTAGATGCGCAGGTACTGACGCCGCTAGCCAATAACTCGATTTATGCGACGCAGGCAGATCAGACCTCCATCATGTGCTATCAGTTGCCCGGACGTATTACCCGCGATGGTCGCCCCATTGTGGGCGGGACTGATATCAACGCTACCGACTATGCGTTCGCGGGCCGGATTTATCCAATCGCTCGGAATAGCGAGATTGGCCAGCGAGGGCTTGAGGAGAGTTGCGCATCGAATGATGAACCGAGCGCAACGACCGTCGATGATGACTGGAGTGAAGACGAAGATGTCGAGCCGTCAATTGACTAGTAGTCGCCACTGTATGAGTCGTTATGTCAGACCGAATCGTACGAATTCGGGACTACAGCTGACTTAGGAGTCGTTCTGGCAATCAAATCTAAGTGGGCAGGCTACGAGTTTGAACGCTTCATTTTGTTTCTGCTTCTCATGAGCCACTGGCGTAAGTCGGTGGCGCTTTTCCTTTGAACGTTGCCGATAAATCAGCGGCCAACCCACATTTACCGGTTTGACATTCGCTGTTTGAGTTGGCGTGAACCGGAGAGATTGTGGACGAGTGAGGCGGCGATGCGCGTTGTTCAGTCAGTTCCAGAGTCGGAAGTGAGGACACCGAGACAAGCTCGCAAGGTCGGCATTTCGGAACACCAACAGGGCATTCTGCACGAAGACAGTCGGGCAATAACGCTGTCGCCACACTTTGCTCAGTCGGTTGTGCGTTGTCTTGTGCGAGTCTGAAGGTTGCTTGAATCAGGACATCGCTGAGCTGATTGGGCCGGCGCTGACTCATGTCGGACTACGGAGGCTCCGTCGGCAAGATCTTTAGGAGTCGCTGTGTAATTTCGAATGCATCGAAATCAAGAAACAGCCTGAGGCTGGCCAGAGGTCATTCGCGGTGTGCTCAGTCCACGAAGACGAACTCGTTCGAGCTCAGTAGCGCGCGGGAGAAGGCGGACCATACGCGGGGCTCGATGGTCTCTTTGGGCGATCCGATGCTGCTCAACCGAGTGCGATAGGTCTGCACGAACTCGATTGATTCGCGCGATTCGTCGTCGCTCGGTGCGCGGTTCAGGGCGAGCTGATAGGCTGCTGTAATCCGAGCTACATCGTCGGGGGAGGCTGCTGTGACTCGCTCGGCGAACTTGCTCGCGGCTCCGTGCGCCAATGAGCCGTTCATCACAAAGAGTGCCTGCAATGGAGTGGTGCTCGGCTGACGAACGGCAGTGCTCGAACTCGGGTCCGCGCCATCAAACAGCGCGAGGTACGGATTCTTCTTCAACCGCTGCTGCATCAAGTAGACGCTCCGCCGACGCGTTTCGTAGGCCGCGAAGAACGGATTGTGCTGCGTGAAGCCCCATGAACTTTGAGCGGGAAACGGATGCCCGCCCTGCGTGCTCTCGTCGAGATCGCCGCTCACAAACAACAGCGCGTCGCGAATCTGCTCGGCATCTAAACGCTTCCGCTCGAAGCGCCAGAAGAGTTCGTTGTTCGGGTCGCGCTCAATGCCGCTTTGATTGTCGATCGACGCCATCTGCCATGTTTGAGACAGCAGGATCAAGCGATGCATCGCCTTGATCGACCATCCGCTTTCAACGAACTGAGTCGCAAGGTGATCGAGCAACTCAGGATGCGTCGGTGCTTTTCCCTGACGCCCGAAATCGTTTGGCGTCTGCACGATGCCTTTGCCGAAGTGCCACTGCCATATGCGATTGGCCATCACGCGCGCGGTCAGCGGGTTCTTCGCATCAGAGAGCCACTGAGCCAATTGCAAACGCCCGCTCGTCTTGTCGTCGCCGGGCAATGAGTGGCCGCCGAGGATCGCGGGGAAGTGGCGGGGCACTTCGTCTCCGAGTTTCTTTGGATCGCCGCGCTGCTGCAGCTTCGCGTGCGCGATGATGCCATCTGTCACCGCATAAGCATCGTCGATGACGAGCGGCGTTTTCTGCTCGGCCATCTGCCGCTTCTTCGCTTCGGCCAGTGCGTTCGTCGCAGTTTCGACAGCGGCCTTCTTGACGTCGCTTTC
Organism: uncultured Planctomycetaceae bacterium; assembly: GCA_964573505.1. Lineage (GTDB taxonomy): Bacteria > Planctomycetota > Planctomycetia > Planctomycetales > Planctomycetaceae > AM-0621. The sequence continues at coordinate 16,938 of CAZNMS010000035.1, forward strand.
AGGAGCTTGCTTCGCCTCAGCCAATTTCGCTTCGAGTTGCTTCACTTCTTCGTTGAGCGCGGTGATGCGGTCTTGCTGAGCCTTCTTCAATGCCGCGACCTCTGTTGCTGGCAACAGCGGGATGAAGTCTTCCTGTCGATTCGCGCCTTCGGCTCCGGGATGCGGATATCGGGTGCTCTCGAAGAAGCCGTAGAGACCGTAGTAGTCGGTCATGAAGAACGGATCGAATTTGTGATCGTGACATCGAGCACATGACAGCGTTGTGCCGAGCACTGCCTTGCCCAAATTGTCGATCGTGTCTTCGATCGTGAGATGATGCTCTCCCTTTCGACCGCCGCCGAAGCGTCGCGCGTTTGCGAGATAGCCCGTCGCGATGATTCGCTCGGCGCGTTCGGCTTCAGTGCTGCTCGGCATTAAGTCACCGGCAAACTGCTCGCGCAGGAATTGGTCGTAAGGCAGATCTCGCTGCACCGCTCGAATGACCCAATCGCGGTACTTGTAAGCTTGAGGCACCGGGTAGTCGGACGCGTTGCCGCACGTGTCGGCGTATCGAACGACATCGAGCCAATGCCGGCCCCAGCGTTCGCCGTAGCGCGGTGATTCTAATAACCGGTCGACAACCTTCGCGAAGGCGTCGCTGCTTGAGTCAGCAAGAAACGTTTCCACTTCGCTCGGCGTCGGAGGCAAGCCGGTCAAATCGAATGTCACTCGTCGCAACAAGGTGCGTTTGTCAGCAGCGGCATTCGGAGTCACTCCGGCTGCTTCGAGTTTCACGAGCACGAACGGATCGACCGAGGTCTTTACCCAGTTCGAGTTCTTAACGCTCGGCACGGTCGGCTTGCTGACGGGCTTGAACGACCAAAACTCGCGGCCCTCATCGAGCGTCATGCCGTACTTCTTCGGCGGTGTTGCGAGCACTCCGCGAGCGACTGGCTTGCGCGGATCCGGCGCCCCCATCTTGATCCATGCAACGAAGTCATTGATCTGCTCGGTGCTGAGCTTGTCATAAGGACTCGGCGGCATGCGCTGATCGGGATCGTCGTGCTTGATTGCCTTAATGAGCGAACTCTTCTCGGGATCACCGGGGACAATCGCCGGCCCCGACTCACCGCCCTTGAGCAGTCCTTCGCGCGAGTCGATCAAGAACTCGCCGCGCAGCTTCGAACTGTTCGCGCTGTGACACTCGTAGCAGCGACTGACGAGCACGGGGCGAATCTTCTTCTCGAAGAACTCGATCGCTTCGGGACCAAGATTCGGTTCACTCGGCGTAGCACCTCGCAACTCCATCGTCGCGCCAAGAAGACCGATCAAGAGCACTCGCAATCCGAACTTCATTATGCGCTTCTCCCATCAGCTCTGTATTTGGCCAACGTCTCCCCGTTGACGGCCTGCCTTGCCAACATTCCAGCTCTGATGATGTCCAACATCAGAGTCCGAGGATGTCCTGATGAAAACTTCGCTCTCGAGTCGGGGCACCTTTTGGGTCGCGGAGGGGGAACTGTCTCTGCGCATCTCGAATTCGAACTGACTCGAACTTGCGCAAAGGCCGTCAAGCCCCCGGCACAAGGCCGGGGGCGAAGTTTTCATCACGCCAATCCGGGGGTCATGCGGCATAGATCACCTGCCGAGTCTGCTCGACACCCTTTCGGAAGTACGGATTCCAAATGGCGTCTTCCATGACGAGATCGATCTTCAATTCAAAGAGATCTTGGAGATCCGCCAGCAAGCCCAAATAGGCATCGGCAATGACATAGCCGCCGGCGCTGTTTTCGTCGGGCAAGTAGTCGACGAGAAAGTCGAGATCGCTCTCACCCGGTTTGAAGCTACCGTCGGCTGCCGAGCCGAAAATGTCGAGTCGCCGCACATGATGCTTGTGGCACAACTCGACAAGTTCGGCTTTACGTTGTTTCACGAGGTCGATCATCTCGCTCTCCGGATTATTCGATGCTCTCGAAGTACCGTTGCAGGCGCTCTTCGTAGGCGCGAGGCGCGCGGCGCTGACTGTTGGCGCGGATGGCGTTTCGCAGATCCGGCGGCAGCTTTGCGAACCATGGCGCGTCCTTCAGATCGCGCTTCTCGATCGTGCGATCCTTCTCTTTCGACGTCGGAGTTTGGCTGTCGTCCTTCTGGCCGTTCGGGTCGATCACGTTGAGAGCAGTGTCTTTCGTCTTCTCGTTCTCGACGTAGTTGCCTTCCTTCGAAGCCTTACCGCCTTCGGACTTCTTCGAACTCTGCTTTGCTTGAGCCTTCGAGTCTTTGCCTTGCTGCTGCGACTTCTCTTGTCCCGGCTGACCGGGTTGTCCTTTCGCCGCTTCCGCGTTTTGAGCGTCCGCTTGCGCTTGTGCCTCGGCTTGAGCGAGCGCGTTCTCGGCGGCTTCGTCGAGTGCTGCTTGTGCCAGTTGCTCTAAGGCTTCGGGGCCTGCCATCAGTTCCGCAGTCTTCTCAGGAGCGTTCGGCACGAGCCCCGTACCTAGTTCCGGCGACATTGGCTTACCCGACTGGCCTTGCCCCATTGGTTGCCCTTGCCCCATTGGTTGCCCTTGCCCCATTGGCTGACCCTGACCCATCGGTTGACCTTGCCCCATAGGCTGTCCTTCGCCCATCGGCTGACCGTCTGCCGGTTGAGCCTCGCCCATTGGCTTCCCATCGGCCGGCATTGGTTGAGCATCTCCCATTGGCTGACCGGGCATTGGGGCTTGAGCGAGTTGCGTCGGCATGTCGCCGGGCTTCGCGGGCTGCAGCGGTGTGTTGAGCAAGTCGGAGGCAAGCTCGAGTGCTTCGCGGATCGGCTCGTTCGCAATCTCGTCTTGTCCCGACAGTTCCGCCGCGCCTTCGCCGGTCAGTCGTTGAGCCTCAGCAAACTGCTTCATCGCCTTCTGAAGTTCTTTGGCCTTCTGCTGAGCTTCCTTGTTCTTAGGAGCATTGCCCTTCGGCTGATCACCTTGAGGTTGATTGCCCTTTGCTTGCTCGCCCTTGTTGGCATTCCCCATCGGCGCGTCTCCTTGCGGAGCATCGCCCTTCGGAGCGTCACCCTTCGGAGCATCACCAGCGGGTTGATCGCCTTGATCACCGGGCATGTTTGCGTCGGCTAATTGAGCGAGTTCATTGCGCAACTCTTCAATGTTCTGAGCCGCTGCTTGTTGAGTCTCGGCCAGCTTGCCGAGTGCTTCCGCGAGTGCCTTCTCTCGCTTGAGTTGTTGCTCTTTGGCCGCGAGGTCAGCAGCCGCGCGTTCGAGATTCTCTTTGGCTTTCTCAGCCGCATTGAGAGCTTGCTCGGCCGCTTGCTCAGCAGCGGCATCGTTCTTCGCTTGAGCTGCTTCCATCGCTTGCTCGGCAGCTTCAGCAGCGGCTGCTTCTGCCTTCTTCACAGCGGCAGCAGCGCTTGCATCCACTTGAGCTGTCTTCTCGCCGGCGGCATCCGCCTTCTTCGCTTGTTGAGCAAGTTGCTGAGCTTGCTTCTGCGCCAGATTGGCTTGAGCGGCATTGAGTTGTTGTTCGGCTTGAGCGAGTGCTTCCATCGCTTCTGCTTGAGACGCCTTTGCTTCTTCGCCTTTGCCTTCACCCAATTCTTGAGCGGCTTCGGCGCCTTCCGCAGCGGCTTCACCGAGTGCTTCCGCAGCTTCCTTCGCGTCGCCCATTGCTAACTGCTGAGCTTCCTTTGCCGCTTCAGCAGCAGCCTTCTGCGCCTTCGCATCGGGTTCGCCGGTTGGCGGTGCATCGGCAGCTTGCTTCGCTTCGTTTGCTGCAATCTCAGCCGCCTTTGCGAGTGCTTGCTCCGCTTGTTCGCGAGCGGCATCAGCCTGCTGTTGCTTGCCGTCGAGCGTTTGCTTTGCAGCTTCAGCGGCTGCTTGCTGAGCTTGCTGTAATGCTTGTGTCAGGGCGTCTTGCTTGCCTTGCTTCTTCGCCTCTTGAGCAGCCGGTCGCTGAGCAGCTTCTTGAGCGAGCTTCTCGGCAGCATCAGCCACTGCTTGCTCAGCGCTTGTCGCATCGAGCGGAGTGTTCGCTTCACCGTTCGCGAGATCCTCAGCCGCCGCCTCGGCCTTTGCTTGCTGAGCTTGAGCTTTCGCGATGTCTCGCGCGAGTTCCATTGCTTCAGCCGCTTCCGGTTTGCCGGCTGCCTTCTGCTGTTGTTGCTTCGCTTCGGCCAATTTGTCTTGAGCCTTCGCGAGCTGCTCCATCCGCTCGTTCAAACCTTGATCCGCTGCTTGCGACGCTTCTTCAACTGCCGCTTGAGCGTCCTTCACTTGAGCGAGTTGTTGATCGGTCAATGCTGCCAATTCCTTCGCGGCCTTCGCGGCTTCCTTTCTCAAGTCTTGAGCCGCTTCAGCCAGTTGCTTCGCGGCGGCATTGGCTTTCTCGGCGACTTGCTCAGCGGCTGCTTCGGCTTTGTCTTGAGCAGCGTTCTCAGCTTTCTCAGCAGCAGCCATTGCCGCGTCGTCTTTCGCGGCATCAGCCTTTGCTTGCTGATCGCGAGCCGCATCGGCTTGAGCTGCCGCTTCATTGAGTTGATCGAGAGGCTTCGCAGCTTGTTCCGCTGCGGCGAGCGCGTCCTTCAAGTCTTTCGCAGCTTCAGGAGCCGTCTCTTTCACACCTTCAGCAATCTTCTTGGCGACCTCTGCAATCTCAGCTTGCTCGGCTTTCAACTCTTTGGTCTTAGCCGCCTTTGCGTCTTCGCCTTTCGCGATGTCCTTTGCTTGCTCGGCAATGTTGCGTTCGGCTGCGGCTGCTCTTTCGAGTGCTTCAGCAGCACGCGCTAACTCACCGATCTTGACCGCAGCTTGCTCTCGCTTCGCCTCGTTGATTGCTTCTTGAGTTGCCGCAATCGCTTCTTCGAGTTTGTCCGCAGCCTTTGCGACCGGCTCTACATTCTTTGGATCGTCGGCCTTCGCTTTCTCGAGCGGAGCAGCCGCTGCTTTCTCAACCGCTTCATCTGCCGAAGCGATCTCGGCCTTCAGCGCATCAGAGAGATCACGCTTCTCAAGAGCCGCCTGCAGCTCATCGACTTTGGCCTTTGCTTGATCGGCCAACTTCGCCGCTTCCATTGGGTTCGCAGCCGCGACTTCTTCGGCTTTGTTCTCTGCGGCAGCCGCTTGTTCGAGCTGCGCCTTTGTCGCTTCGAGATCCTTCACGCGCTGAGCCAATTCATCAGCAGACTTCGCGTCGGTCATCGGAGCGTTCGCGGCGGCGAGTGCTTGCTCCAATTGATTGAGGTTGCCTTCAACTTGACGCTGCTCAGCAACCGCTTGCTCCTTCTGATTGTTGAAGATCTGCTCGGCAGCTTGCTTCGCATCTTCGATCGCTTGCTCAACGTTTTTCTCAGCAGGCGAATCGTTCGGCACTTGCTCAGCGAGTTGCTTCAGCTCTTCTTGAATCTTGTTCTGCTCAGCAATCAGCTCGTTCGTCTTCTGCAAGTTATTGAGGTCCGCCTTCTGCACTTGCTCGCGCAGCTCTTGCTGCTGCTTGACGATGTCCTGCACCTTCGCGACGAGCTGCTGCGTATCCGACCCGATCGCGCCTTGAGTCTTCGTGAGCACTTCGAGCAATCGCTTCAGACCCTCAACGACCGCCTGCTGCTCGGTCGTCGCCATCGTGTAGCGAGCACCTTCCAATTCGCCGCCGGCCTTATCGAGATGCTTGCCGACTTCCGCCGTCTTGAGCGTGCGAAGTCCATTCGTCGCGCCTTCACCGACGGGGCCGCCCCACTTGCTGACATCCGCGAGCGACTCGACGAGATGTAAGAACAATTGCTTGATGTCGCGCTGATCTTCGATCGTCTTAACGGCTTGCTGTTCGCGAACAGTCTGAGTCTCTTCGGGCAGCTTCTTCGTGACCTTCAGCGCATCACCTTCGAGCACGATCAATCTCTTTGTCTGCTCGACAAGCTCTGCTGTCTTGAGCCGCCGCATCAACTGCATGCGTTCGACGGCGAGCTTCGTGACGATGTTGCGAATCTCCGAGCGAGCTTCGACGAACTTCTTCTCTTTGGCATCGTTCGTCTTGAGCGTCTGCGCGTCGGCCAGAATCTTCACGACGGACGCCATCTCGGTATCAACGAGCTTGCTGACATTGGCCTGCATGCTCTTGATCTCTTTGTAGATCGGCATCTCGGTGAGCCCATTGTCTTCGAGCTGCCGAAGCTGATTCTCAACCGCAGTCGCAACGAGCTTCTGAGCCATCGACCGAGCGGCCTGCTGATCAAGCTGCTTGCGCTTGAGAGCAACGGTATCAACCGCCAACGCCTGACTCGCCATCGAACCTGCCATGACGCCAACCAGCGTGACAGCCACCAACTTGTTCAACACCGCTCGGGAAAGCTGAATTCGACGCATTGGCTAGAGCTCCTCAGAGAATGCCCGAAATAGGAAAGCGACGTTTGACCGCAGTAGAAGTTGACGGTCGGAGGGAATGACGCACAAACACGCGTCGTTGCGGGGCCGGAATGTAGCCGCGAAGGAATTGCCGGGAAGCGGAAGTTACATCTCGCCTGACGCTCGCGTGAACTTGCCTTCGACAAATTCGGTAGGAAATCGAACTCCGCAGATCTCGTCGGGATGAGTTCGCCGCAAAGAGAGCAGCACGCAACGACTCATTCGCGTCGGCCTCCATCACCGCCGATCTTCTACTACGGTCCTTGATTAGCGTCGATTAGCGAAGATTAGTGTTCCGCTTTTTGTCTTCATTTTCGATGTGCGGCTCGCTGAAGTATCTCTTCCTACAGCATCACGGCGTCTTACCCGCTCGATTCAGATCCTGCTGGAGCGTGTACATCACGATGTTGACTGCGAGCTTCGTTGCGTCTTCCGGGACGTAGCCGGCACAGGCGAGCGAAGCTTGTCGTTCGAGAGCACAGCTAATGTCGAACTTGCTGTAGATCACGACATAGCGACCGTCGACTTCGATGCCTTCGAGGAACGGCTCGCCTTCGATGATGTTGCCATCGAGCGGACGATTAACGTCGGCACTGTCGAACGTGCGACGACGGACCTTTTTGATCTCGTGACCGGCGGTGAAGAGTTCGTGCTCGGGCGGAATGCGTTGCAGCTTGTGCTCGGGATAGACCTGCTCGCAGAACGCGCGGAAGCTTCGATCGAACTGAGTCGCTCCGCAGCACGAGTCCGCAAACAGCACGCGACCGCGCGCGAGGTACTCGCGCAACCGAGTTGCATCTGCCGGCGCGATCTCAAACCGATTGCGACCGTGCATGACGAGCAACGAGTACTCGGCCAATGCCGGTTCTGAGAGCGTGATCGTTCCGGGCTGAGTCGTTGCCGTCAGACCCGCCGTGCGATTCAAAGCCAGCAACAGATTGCGAGCGGCCTTCGGGGCGGTATCCCATCCGCCAGAGTGTCGCACTTGAGCAACCTGCAAGAGTCCGCGTTTGACGTTGTCGGCTTTGCCATCTTCATTCGCGAGAGCCTCCACTCCGAGCTTTGTCGGCGGTTCGCGTCCCGTTGCGTACGCGATGATGTTGATGCCGAGCTTCATCGCTCGCTCAACGCGCGTCTTCACGTCGATGTGCCGCTTCTCCGGTTCCAGTCGACTCCACTTATTCCACAAGCATGCAACGTCATCCGGCGAGTACACGATCGATGTGCGGCAACCGAGATCCGCGCCCCACAGCTCAATCGACTTGCCATCGAGCGGATGTTCGGCGCGGAAGATCGGATGCTCGGGCTTCAGTCGTTCGAGCGACGTTTCGCCCTTCGGATACATCCTCTGCACCATCGTCTGAATGCCTTCGCGAAACGCGACTTTGTTGCAGGTATTCACAGCCATGATGAACCCGCCGAAGTTCACGTACTGCCGCAAGAGGTCAATGTCTTGATCGGTGAACTTCGGAGCTTCACCGCCGCAGAGATAAAGCACCGGAGCTTGCTTCAAGTCCGAGACTCCGCCGTGCTTCGTGACCGCCGCGAGATCGACCGTCTGCCATGTCACGAGCTTCGGCCAACGATCAGCACCGCTAATGCGATCGGTCAGATTGCGGACCTCATACGGATGCCGATTCCACTCATCCTGTCCGTCGGCACTGGCATACTTGAGCTTGTTGATCAGGACCGGCGCGAGCCCCTTTGACAAGAACAACAACGCGAAACTAGTTGCGAGTGCGGGGTCTCTCTCGCCGCCTTGTCCGGCCCACATATTGATCCGCTTGTCGAGCCCGCGTACGAGAAACTCCGCGCCGCGCCGATACCAATCATGCTCGCCAAAGAAGCGTTGCCCGCTCAGTCGTCCCGCTCGCTCGAGCCCATAGAGGTAATAAAAAAGCCAGCTTCCATTCTCGGGGTTGTTCCCGACCTGAAAGTGCGACGTCAGCCATGCTCGTCCGCGTTCGATGCTCGGGTCGGGTTCAGGAGCCTTGCAGCAATTGATCGTGCCTTTCGCGTCGACGTCTTTGTCGTCTTGCAGCATGGCCGAAGTCATGACCATCGAAGCGATGCCGGCCACTGTCATGCTGCCGGTGCTGCCCTGACCGGGGCCATAGGGCCAACCTCCATCAGGACTCTGCACGCGCCGCCAATAGTCCCGCGCCTTCTCCCATGTTTGACGCTTCACCTTGATCCCCGCATGAGCAGCCTCATACAGCGCGAGCACCGCGTACTGGCCGTTGCTGCTGTCGCCGCCGCCGAATCCATTCGCGAGTCCATAGTCCCAAGTGCCGGCCTTATCCCCGTTTTGCACCTGACTGGACTCGAGCTGATTCGCGAGCAACTGCATGCGACTGATGTCTTGCCGATTCTTGGCCATCGCCAGAACCATCAAGTGAAGCGAAGACACATAGGTCGACTTCGGGAGCTGACACTCGCGGAGAAACTTCAGAGCCGATCGCACTTCGCGGTCATCGGGAGACATCCCGCAATTGAGCAGGGCGAGAGTCACCAGCGCCGTCCCCCCGGGCTTCATTTCTTTCTCGCCGATGATCGCGAGCCCATCCATATCCCATGAGCCATCCACTTGCTGCATGAGCAAGAGCGACTTCTTCGCCGCCTGAATGGTGTCGAGCACGCGTTGTTCGGTGAGTTCCTGTGCCCGAGCGACTGAAGTCACCGTCACAAAGAGCGATACAACGAAGGCATGTAGCAAAAAGAACACAGACCGCTTCATGACGTCTCCGACAAACTCGTACTACTAGTTCGCGATTTCTTGTCGGCTTACGCAGTGTGGTGCGACGCTCCGCGTCGCGACTCCCGACGCGGAGCGTCGGGCCACATTGGTTGCGGCTTTGCCGCGCCGTACTACTAGCTTTCAACTTCTGGTAAGGCTGCGAGCATTTCTCTTATCCGTGGGACCACTATGTCATCCGTGGGTGATGTGGAGTGAGGTTGATGATTGATCTTGAGAATCGTCTTTTATGTGTATCGGTGGTTTGCATCGCGAACCGAGGCAACGGTTTTCGAACCATGCCTCCCACGGATGACAAAGTGGTCCCACGGATGAAGAACCAAGACGCGAACTCCGGATACGAACTCACAACCTTTGCGGCCCAGTCGTGCTAGTTAAGCGCGAGCCTCTGGCGAGCGCGTTTGGCGGCGCCATCTTACGGACCCGCGTTTTCCCTTCTTCTGGATTCTCGCAGTTATTCGATCTGCCGATTACGTGCGCTCGGACACACTGACGTCGGTGCCGGCCTCGCGGATAAACGGCTCATTTCAGCCCGCGCGTCATCGAAGCACGAAACGCGTCCCTCTGAAGTCGCGCAGCCGACAGCGGGTACCTGTAGCAGAAGTGACACTCGATCCCGAATAGCAGTCGCGCAAAGAAGACAGTCGAGGGGGCGGGACGGGGTTGCGATTCGTAGGAAGCGGACAAACTCGCCCTACGTCAGCTTCTTGAGCTTCGAGACGCGGCCGGTGCCGACCCACTCGGCGACATAGATGCTGCCGTCGTGGCCGAAGCAAGCGTCGTGAGGATGCACGAACTTGCCCGCGAGCCACTTTGACTGATCTCCGCGAATACCGCCGCCGTCTTTTGCTGTAATCCGACTGACATCATCGCCCAGTCGCGCAACGACTTCGTTCTTCTCATTGAGCAGCGTGACTCGCGCATGCAGTTCCGGCACGACCATCAAGTTCTTCCATGTTTCGACATTGGCCGGCAGCCCGAAGCCTTTGATGGTCTCTTTGTATTTGCCGTCGAGCGTGAAAGTTTGCAGCGAGTGATTCGCGCGGTCGCAGACGACGATCGAGGGTTCGCGGCCGGCTCGCTTGTCGATCCAAATGCCGTGCGGGGTATTAAAAGTTCCCTCTCCCTTACCCGCACCGCCGAAGCACGAGACCCACTTCGCGTCTTTGTCGTACCGATGCACGACGAACGCGCCGTAACCGTCGACCAACAAAAAGCCGCCGTCATCGAGAAAGGCAAAGTTCGTCGGCATGAACCGGTCGCGGCCCCAAATTTTGGCGCGCTTCGTGTCTTCATCGGGTGCGTACTTCCCGGACTGCACCGGAGCGTACTGCTGCCAAACGGTCTCTCCTTTGAGATCCATTTTCGCGAAGCTCTTCACTTGCTGATAAGCACAGACATAGAGGAACTCTTGCCCGCCTTCTTCGCGAATCTCGATGCCGTGCCCGCCGCCTTGAAACTGGTTGCCGAACGCGCGAATGAATTTACCTTCGGGATCAAAGACGAAGATCGAGGGATGATCCTTCAAGTTCTCGCGGCCCTCATGAATGACATAGAGGCAACCGGCCTTATCAACCGCGACGTTGTGCGTCGTCTGCCAAGAATACTTGTCGGGCAGTTGAGGAAAGTTGTGAATGACCTCAAACCGATGTTCGCCCTCACCGACAACGAGCGGCTGCGAAGTCTCGCCCGCAACGACATACCCGCCGCGTGCCGCCGCCACTGCAACGGTGCTTGCTGCTGCCGTTGAAAGAAACTCGCGCCGCGAAACCGATTGAGACTTCTTCTTCATGAGGAATCCTTTCGAGTCACAGTTATTACACCGACGATAAAGTCGTTGGATAGCCGCCCTCGGCCGTCCGCATTCCGCGCGTCTCACAACGGTCGAGGACGATGATCCAATGCGTGCGACTCAACTTGCCGATCAATCAACGCGCCATCTCCAATCGCAAGCCGAATCGCACCGCGAACCGAGTTGTGTGTCGTCAACGCAATCGGTTCAACCAACTTGCAAGGCAATGAAGTGAAACCGTTCTCAACATCACTGCGAACGAGAATCGTGCTGCTCGTGCTCGTCGCTCTGCCGACTCTCCTGCTGTGTAAGATTTGCGTCACGATCTATCTCGCGAAGCATCCCACAATTGAAGAGCACGTAAGTCCGCGCGGGATTGCTCCATCGTCAGCAAGCGACGTCAGCTACTTCGACTCGGTGCTGATAAGTGCCTACGAATTCACGATCTCAGAAACCGACTTTCGCCAATGGGCCAAAGAGAAAAACTGGCCGGTCGAAGAGGTCTCAGTCGTAAGGCGCATCCGTCGCTACTTGCCGTTTCGCGATGACGCGCGGGGCATCGTCCGAACTACGGACGATGAAGCCAGTGACACAATCGAGATCCGCAACGGCCTTTTCTACGAAACCCCCGAGCGTCATCGAGGAGGCTTCGCAGTGGCCTTCGACCGCTCAACAAACCGTGCCTACTACGACTCGAACCGGAATTGAGCGGCACTGGAGCGAATTGACGCTCTTTCGTTTGGCGGCGAGGCGACGTAGTCGGGCGGATTGAGATCGCGACGGACGCTCAGCCCTCAGCCCTTGATGAGTTCTCGATACATATTCATGCGGCTGACGATCTCAGGCTGCGTCAGAAAGTTGAGTACGTTCTCCTGAATCTCCTGCGGCGTACCACTGGGGACTGGCTCCTCCCCATAAAAGTCGAGGTTGACCGGCGCGCCGGCCGCCGGGACATACGCGCGAAAGAGCGTGTCCCGAACTCCTCGATTGGGAATCTGCACAACGACATTCAGTTGCTGGCCCATTTGTGACTGAAAGCCCGGTTCGACATCGACGCTGATTGGGGCATCGTTGTTCGTTGATGGTCCCTTGAGCCATGTCTGCAGCTCCTGCGCGGTCTCACGGAGCGTGCGAAACGACTCAAGGTAGGACTGGGTCTTACCACTCACTTGCCCGAGAGCTGAGTCCAGTCGGTCAGCGAAACTACTAATTGCCATACTCCAATTCCTTGCTCGTGACGAAGCTCATTTTGCCGAAGCTAATTCAAACAAGATCGAAGCAAGCTAGCACCGGAAAGTGGTCGGAGCAGCCGATGAATTCTTGCGAACCGACTTCACGCTCTTGCCAGCGCAACGGATGAAGAACGCCATCCCGCGTCCGCCTTGCATTCACGCCGATCTCGCAATGGAAGCAGACTGACGACTCTCTCAATCGAAACGGTCCGTGCTTCAATAGTCTGCCGGAAACCATCACGTGATCGAAGAGTTGAACCCCAGTTTCGCCATGACTCGATTTCGGGCGAGGTTCGACGTAGCCCGTTTTGGCTGCATCTTCCCAATGACTGGGTTCCGTGAGGAACTTCCATCCGGTGTTGTAAAGGTATGCCGGTGTCGCGTTTGACCAAAGTGCCCGACTGAAGGTGCGACCGGCCCGCAATCTGAGTTCAGAGAAGGGAGTCTCGAACGGCTCCGCATTGAAGTCGCCCATGACAACGGTGCTCGTCGTTCGATCTCTGCGACTAAGAAAATCGCCGAGCCAGTCTGCTGATTGGCGACGATCGTCGGCATCGCTGATTGCTGTCCCCGGTCGTCGGCTCTTCCAGTGAGTCACGATCATCAACAACGACTCCGCAACACCTTGAACGTCGCACTCGACAATGACTGCACGCGGGCGTTGAGCGATGAGCGGGCGATCGACAAGCACCTTTCTCATTCCCGTAATCAGCGAAGCGCGTCCCAATAGTCCGAGTCCCGTTTGAGCATTCGATCCAACGGACATGCCCGGCGGTTCCCAAATGCCTTGAAAGCGGCCTGCACCGAAGATCGCTTCACCGAGTTTCTCGAAGATCCTTTCCGACCCGACCTCAGCAAGTCCGAGCAAGTCGGGGCCATTACCGGAGAAGAAGCGACGAGTCACCTCAGCAATCAATGTAATCCGTTCTTCGAGTTCGACCTCGGACTTTGGTCCTCGGTCGACGACAGACGGCTCGAAGAGATTTTGCAGGTTCCAAAAGGCAACGCGAAATTCGGCCATCGTTCATCGCCATTGAGAAATGAAGGTCCGTATTTGCCGGGATTCCAATCGAAGACGAGTAATAACTCTGACACTCAGAACCGAATAGTGGGTTCGCTGAGGGTCTCGGCCAGCAGTGCTTGCACTGCATCTTTTGTTCGAAGTTGTAGGCCACTCTCACCAGTCTTCCAGCACCGCGAAGGCGGCGTTCTTACAACGAATCCTCCGACTGCGGTGCCGCATCCTCAGAAGACGGCGTTGCGGGCAGTCTGAGATCGAAACGCACGGCGAGCGCTCGCAGCAGGACGGTCATTGCCACTCCGGCCCACATAGAAATGTTCGTGTCGGTCCCGGCCATCGAGAGCAGTTGAAACGTCCAAACTCCGACGAACGCGCAAGTTGCATAGAGTGGTGCGGTCGGTCGAAAGAGATGCGGGACTTCGTTGCAGACGATGTCTCCGATAACTCCGCCGAAGGTGCCGGTGATCACTCCGAGCAACGAGGCGATGAAGGGCGACGTTCCGGCGGTCAGTGCGTGACTCGCGCCGGCAATGCTGAAGAGGCCCAGTCCGAGTGCGTCGGGAAAGTGCAGCCACTTCTGTAAGCGAACGGGCCAGTGACGAATGAAGCTCGCGACGAGAGCTAAGCCGAAGATGAGCATTACGTAGCGGTCATGCTCAATCCAAAACAGCGGGCGACGATCAAGCAGCACGTCGCGCAATGTGCCGCCGCCGAACGTGACAACAAACGCAACGCTGAAGACTCCGACAAAGTCGAGTTGCTTCCGTCGTGCGAGCAAGACACCGAACACTCCCGACGACAGCACGGCAAGCAATTCAATCCATTGAAGCATCTGCCGGTCTCCTCCCAGTCGGGGAATTTGAAACGTGAATCAGCACGTCACTCGCAGTGACCTTGCGATGTATTTTGAATGACAGACGAACTTCTCGGCGATGAACGTCGAATCGCGGTCACGAGGCTATGACCTGACGCGGTGCGACCGCAGACATCCGTAGCCGAAATCGTCAGATTTCGGGGCCGCAGTGACTGAGTCCGAAGTCTCACGACTTCGGCTACAAGGATGTACGCAGAAATTACGAAGGACCGGGCTACTCGCTTTGCACGGTCGCTCCATGAGGCATCGCGGTGACGATCCGCGTTTCGACGACCGCTGCCGCGACCTCCCGAACGATCGCTGCTTGCACGACTGCGGCTTCGTCGAGACTGCGGCACGGAATCGCGCAGGTCGGGCCCCAACTGGTTTGAACGGGCCGGGCGTGCCCCAATTGATGTAATGCTTCTGACAGCCGGCTCATCAGCGGCGCCGCGAAGATGCCGCCTTGAGCCGGGGCGAAGTACTCGCCCACAACGCGGCCATACTCGAACAACGACGCCGCAAAGCCTTCAAAGGCTGCCTCACGCAGTGCCGGGAGCACGTTCGTTAAGACGAGCTGACACAGTCGCTGCGTGATGCTTTCGCTCATCGGCGACAGCGTCTTAAACGCGGCGAGTTCTTCTGCTCCCGATAAGCCGGCTTGAGCAAGCGGGCTCACAAGCACGAAGCGCCATTCCTGCGGAACATCAAAGCGACCGACGAGCACTCCAATGTCGTCACTCGGAAGTTTGCCACCATCAACGAGAAAGCCGCCGTGATCGAAGCCCCAAATGCCAATCGCCGATCGCTTGCCGCGCCCGACGCGACGTGCCAGTTCCGGCGCTGAGGCGTCGGTGCCAGTTAGCAGCGCTAACGCCTTTGCAATCGCGAGTCCCAATTGCGTCCCGGAGCCGAGTCCTTGATGGCCGGGAATCGCCGACTCGATCTCGATCTGCACGGCTCGCGGAGCATCCGCGCATCGTTCGCGATAGCCCTCAAGAAACCGGCCGGCGCGCCGAGCCGCTTCCCAAAGCACACCAGCATTCTCAATCGAAATGTCGAATCGGTCGCTGCCGTCAGACCGCGCGACACTCAGTCGAAAGTTCGGCTCAGAGATCATCAGTCCGATGCCGCCGAACTCACGACCGGACTCCGGTCGATTCGCGAGCAGACCGAAATGCAGCCGCGCTCCAGTGCTGATGCTGACTCGTTGAGGCGAGTGAGTGGTGCTCATGTCGGCCTTGCACCTCCGAGCGTTTCGGAAATGAATTGCTCAATGATTGCGAACGCTGCCGTCTCTTGCGGTCCCGCAGTCTTTTGCACGGGGATGCGCAGCCATTCGATCTGCTGCCGAATGCTCGCGGGATCAAGCAGATGCAAGCGCGTCGCAAGGATCGCGGCTTCAACAACAGCATGCTTCGCGCGGTTGAGCCCGAAGTAATCGCGCAGACGACCGACATGCACGACTCGCACTTTGATAGTGGTGCGTTCGGTCGAGTCGTCGAGTTCTTCAACTTCAAACTCGTACCAGCGGCACGCATTGGCGAGCACTCGGCCATTGATGCGTTCGGTCGCGAGAGTCGGCGGCACGTCAGTCAGTCGGCCAATCGCCGCTTGCGCGAGCAGCAAGACATCATCGACGACATGAAACACTCCGCAGGGATGCTCTTTGAGGTTTCGATAAGTGCGCGACGTCTGAAACGGACGCAGCACAAACGATGTCATCGACTCATCAACAATCGGCCCCATCGGCGCGACATTGAGTTCCCCCGTTGCATTCAGACTGGTGACGATGCC
>CAZNMS010000036.1:0-32727 GCA_964573505.1 uncultured Planctomycetaceae bacterium
TCTTAATCGTACTCTTAATCTTAATCCGTCTTTCGCAGACTCGTCGGTCTGAGGCGGAGCCTCGTTAGATGTCCGTCGTGCAAGAACGTGCTCGTCATGTTTCCTCTACCGCTCGACTAACTTCGCATCGACTGATTGCCTTTCTGCCCGTGTCCTCTCAAGGAGTCCCCGTGACCGAGCCGCGTATCGAGACCTACAGCACTTCAGACGGCTACGTGCATCACTTCCGACACTGGCTGCCGTCCGTTGAGCGACCGAAGGCCATCATCGTCGCCTTGCACGGCATTCAGAGTCATTCCGGATGGTACTCCTATTCGAGCAGCAAACTTTGCGACGCGGGTTATGAAGTGCTCTTCTTGGACCGACGCGGGTCGGGGATGAACTCTGATGAGCGCGGACATACGCGGCACGAAGAGCGGCTGATCAACGATGTCATTCAGGTGCTGAACTCGGTGCGTCGTCGGCGCAATGCGGGGTATCCGACCGTGCCCGTCGTGCTGTCAGGACTCAGTTGGGGCGGCAAGTTGGCAGCAGTCGTCGCGGCGCGCCGCCCGGAACTAATCGACGGGTTGATCCTGCTTTATCCCGGCATCTTCTCGCAGTTTCAGGCGACCGAGTGGGACAACTTCCGACTCAATCTCGCCCGCTTCGGAGACGTCTTGCTGAAGCGCGTGCCGTTGCCGTTGAGCGATCCGAAACTCTTTACGAACTCGGATCAGTGGCGGGACTTCATCGCGCGAGACAGCCTTGCTCTGCACGACGTGACGGTCTCGTTCTTGTTGGCGAATCGAGAGCTTGATCTGCTTGCACAATCAGCCGGTCGCAGCATTCGCTGTCCGTCATTGATGGCGTTGGCCGGACGTGACCGCATCATCAACAACGCGGCGACGCGCAACTTCTTCAGTCAGATCGCAACCGAATCAAAGCGGCTGATCGAGTACCCGCAGGCGTGCCATACATTGGAGTTTGAGACGAACCGGGACGAGTTCATCACCGACATGATTCGCTGGCTCGATCAGCTGCCGCAGATGATTTAGGCACTTACGTCGAGCGCATCGACAATTTGTTGTCGGCGAGCCGGGTCGCACGGACGTCGGCGTCCATGTCACGACTGCGGCGCAGTCACCTCATCTTCGGGACGCAGTCCCCAACGAGGCGTTGATTCGTCCTTCGTAACTGCTGCGCCGCGCACATCCTTTGATGGAGTTGCGAATTGATCTTTGTGCAGAGCGAGTTGGCCTCGGTTCTTTTGAATAATCTGTCAGAAGATCGATGCCATCTCGACGGGCTGTTTCACAAGGACAGCTTTCCGAGAATTCAGTTGCGTTTCCGTCGCGCCAAGTCCTTCGCTCCTCTGCCGTTCATCGCGCGACTTGATCAACGACAAAGGAACGAAGGTCCTAGCGCGGCAGTACCGCAACCAAAATGTACGACGGACTTGTAGTCCGTCGCAGCCGCAGATCGACGGACTACAAGTCCGTCGTACAAGGGCCGCAAGAATCGTCTCGTTCCAACACGCTTTTCACCGTTTGCAGAGCAGAGAAGGCATCACCAAATTCGCCTCTTCTTCTAGGGTGCGGACGCAACCCGTTTTAAGAACATGCCCGTGCAGCCCGCGATTCCATCCCGCGAGCTTCGAGTGACAGTCCGAGTTGTTCGAGAAGGCAGAGACGGCACAAGATGAAATCCGACGCGACGGCTCGAATTCCCGATCGAGTCTTGTGATCGCCTTTCTCTCTGCAAAAGTGCGTCCGCAAAAAAGCGTCTCAGTAAGAGCAGCGTCACATCGCAATGACGCACCGAGCAATGACGCATCGAACTGCGGCAGGCGTTACGAACTCAAAGGAACCTTCATGCTGGTGCTTATGTGTGAGATTGGTCGGGAGCGACTTGCGATCCCGGTGACTCAAGTAGTTGAAGTCGTGCCGCGCGTTGAATTGCAAGTTCCGAGCAATCGTCCTCAGTGGCTTGCCGGGCACTTTGTGTATCGAGGCCGCCCGACTCCGGTACTTGATTGGACGGATGATGGGCTCGCACCGCATCGACTCAGTCAGCGCATCGTGCTGCTCAATGTCAGCGTGAATGGGCGAAACGAAGTGGCTGGGCTCGTCGTGCAAGAGGCGACCACTCAGCAACTCAATGACGCTGACGTTGAGAAGGCTCGGCAAGACGCCGGCCTGCAAGCGCGTTGGGGAACGATCTTGCTCGATGAACGCGGCATGTTTCAGTGCGTCGATTGCCAAAGCTTTATCCCGGCAGACATGCTGGCCGAACTGTTTCCGAACTAGCCAACTCGGTGATTGGGCCTCGCGACAATGGATAGTTTTCTCAATCTCATCCTGCCTGAGATTCTCAAGCTGCTTGCTCAGAAAATCGGACTGCGTGCCGACACCGTCGGAGATCAGCATCTGCGAACTGCGGTCGTCGACCATATGCAGGCTCTCGATCTATCGGACTCTACGACCTACTTGCGGCGACTTGCCGAAGAGGACGTCTTCGATGATCTCATCGAGCGAGTCATCGTGCCTGAAACATGGTTCTTTCGAGACCTCGAACCCTTTCGGTGCCTGCGCGGTTATGTCTCGCGAATGCTGGCAGAGCAGTCGGTCGTACCGTCATTCGCGGCGCCGCTGCGAGTCTTGAGCATCCCCTGCTCGACCGGCGAAGAGCCTTATTCGATCGCGCTGACGCTGATGGATGTCGGCCTGCAACCGGGTCAGTTTCAGATCGACGGGATCGACATCAGCCGCCGCAATCTCGAACGCGCACGAGCCGGACGTTATTCGCGCAATTCCTTTCGTGAGCGGTCCTCGTTCCTTTCGCGACCACTCGAAGACTTCTTTGCTCCGATCGCCGGGGAAGAACGATTACAGCTTGAGCACTCCGTGAAAGGCACCGTTGAGTTCGCCCGCGCGAATCTCGCGGCTACCGATTTCTTGGCGTCGGCCAATCCGTATCACGTGATCTTCTGCCGCAACCTCTTGATCTATCTGACGCCCGCAGCGCGTGAGTCAGCGATGACTCACTTCAAGCGGCTGCTCATTGCGGACGGCTTCCTCTATCTCGGACATGCCGAGAGCGCCGTTGGCAGTACGACCCTGCTGGAAGCTGATGCCGACTTCCCCTTCGCATTTCGGTTTCGCTCGACGACCGCTGAGCGACGCAGTCCGAGTTCCGCGCTTCTCCCCTCGTCGCAACAGTCGCCGGTCAGCAACTCGCCGCTTGCCTCCGCGCGTATTGAGCAACAACGTCCGGTCGCGCCTGCAATAATTCCGACATTCAATACAGCGACGAGCAATCTCGCACCGAGCCGTGCATCAGTCCCCGCACAAAGTCGAGCGATCGGAAGCACTGCTGCGAGTCCCGCGTTTCGTCCGAGCTTCTCAGCCGCCGCCAGCGCGGCAAGCAAGCCCGCGCAGTCGATCGCCCGAGCAGCCGCAGTGGGGAGTGTAGGAAAAGGCACACAACCGGCATCGCGAGCGACGCCCGAAGAGTCGCTGACACAAGCTCAAGCACTCGCGAATGCCGGACGACTCGATGAAGCGGTGTTGTTCTGCAACCACTTTCTCGGAGCGAACGTTTCGAGCGTCGCTGCCTACTGCCTGCTCGGCACAATTCGGCAAGCGCAGGGGCAACTCGCGCAGGCAGAGCAGTGCTTTCAAAAGGCGATCTACCTTGACCCGCAGCACTACGAATCCCTGATCCACCTAAGCCTGCTGGCTCAAGCAAAAGGCGACAGTGCAAACGCCGCCAACTTCAAACGCCGAGCCGAACGTGCCGCCCCGAAGCCGAGGTAGTTGAGCCGCACTCGTAGCATGGACGCCTACGTCCGTGCTTCCGGTTGGTTGCGAGTCCGTGCGGGTCGCTCTCTGACGTAGGCATCCGAGAGCGACAGGGCGCATCGACACCAATTTGTCGATGTGCTCGCAGTAAGCGCCTAAGCCTCGAACTCTGAGCGACTGCCGTCTGACTTTCTCACCGAGTCAGAATCGGACGCGAAGCAGGAGCTTCCCGAAGAGGCATTAGGCGAGCGGCAGATGAGAAGTTACCGGCGCTCTTCTGTACGACGGACTTGTAGTCCGTCGCAGTCGCAGATCGACGGACTACAAGTCCGTCGTACCGGTATAAACTCACCTGCCGCTCGCCTTAACTCGCGAAGTTCGGGAACGAGTGCGCGGGAGTCCCTGATGCGTCTTCATCGCCCGTCGCGCGGCGCACCATTCCCCTGCTGCAAAACATGAAGCTGCTTCGGGTTGAGCGAGCGGTATGTCGTCTCTGAGTGGTCGGCCCAGCGAACGGTGATATCAACACCTTCCCGATCGGGCTCAATGGCAAACAACGGGACGTTGTCGCTGTGCGACGCGAAGCTCGTCCCCAATCGGATGTGATTCACAACATCCCGCTCGAAGGCATGTACTTTCACCGTTGCCCCCACTCCCTGAGAATCACCGCTGAGCGGTATCAATCGGCAGCTAATCCAATTCGGCGGGGTATGCTGGTTTTTGAGAATGACGATCGGGGCATCGAGTCGGCTCACGACAAGGTCGAGCGTTCCATTTCCATCAAGATCACCGACCGCCGTTCCGCGAGCCGAGTGTGATTGCTGAAAGAAGGCGCCGCCGCGCGCGGTCGCATTCTCAAACCGTTTGCCATTTGAATTTCGATACAAGAATGGCGGCTGCTGAAACGGAGATTGCCGAATAAAATACGATACATGACCATTCACAACATGCAGATCAGGAAAATTATCACCATCAAAATCGTAGAATCCAGTGCCGAAGCCGACGTTGGCGCGACTCGATCCGGTCAGCCCCATTTGAGAAGTAAAATGTTCGAACTGAGCGTTTCCCAAATTGCGATACAGCGAATTGTCTTCGAGTTCGAAATTTGTCACCCATAAATCGCCGAGTCCGTCGCCGTCGATGTCGGCATAATCGAGCCCCATGCTCCCTTCTGCCGCGCCGCGTGCATTCACTGCCACTCCGGCGCTGATACCCACTTCCCGCAGTGGCCATTCCGCAGCGCCCAGCAAGAGATGATTGGGATCGCCGTCATTCGCGACATAGAGGTCGGGCCATCCGTCGTCATTCACATCCGCAGCCAAAACGCCCAATCCGCGCCCCTCTCGCGGGAGTCCTGCATCCTCGGTGACATCGCGAAATGTTCCATCGCCCAAATTCAAATACAGCCGATCCCGCAGCGCGGAGTAGTGCTGAGGCGGGCAGACATCTCGCTCTCGCTTCCCCGGCACCGGACAGTCTTCCCGCTGTCGAGTATCAAGACTCACATACGCCGTAACAAAAATCTCCGGAAACCCGTCTCCCGTAACATCAACAATCACGGCGCTCGTATCCCAAGATGTGAAAGTAAGTCCGGCCGCCGTTGTTGCCGACTCGATGAACTCCCCGTCTCGATTCCGCAAAAGTTCACTCTGCCCGTAGCACGAGAGAAAAGCGTCGGACAAACCGTCTCGATCAACATCCCCGATAGCGCAGCCGTGCGAGTATGAAACAGGAAACTGCAGGCCAAGTCTCGAGGACTCGTCTGAGAAATTCCCAGTTCCATCATTGACGAGCAACGTCGGCGGTAGCCCCTCGGTCTGACCATCACTCGCCCCAATCTTGCCGCCGCTGACGAACAAGATGTCGAGATCCCCATCTCGTTCAAAATCAAAAACCGCAACGCCACCGCCGAGCGTCTCCAGCAAACTCAGCCGATTGGCTTCCTTGCCTGTTGAGTAACGCGCCCTCGTAGTTTCCTCGGACGTCGTCGCAACAAACCAATCGGCGTCAGTGACCGTCGTCGGGAGTCTTAAGGACTTGTCGGAATCCGTCTGAAAAACTGCCGTCTGCGTTTCGACATTCTCATTGCGACAGCCAAATGTGGCTGCAATTACGATCAAACTCCAACTAAGTCTCCGGCGCACTGCGCCCCAACGCCTAAACGTAGTAACGGACATGCAATCCCCGTCGTTTGTCGCGCCAAGTCTCGATTCTACAATCAATAAAAACGCCCCGCAGTCTCATTCGAAACAACGAGGACAATGATTACCCAAAATGCTCTTTGCTGAGCGTTCAAAAGAGGAACAGCAAAATCTCCTTGCATGCCCAATTAACCCCATAGTGTTATTTGTCCATATAAGTTCGTCCCTAGCATGCGAGGCTATCCAGCGAGTTCATACAAACTCTTGCGGTTCGAACGAAGCTCTCGACAAACATTGATCTAGGACTCTAGGTTCGGCGTAACTACCCGCGAAGGTCAATCCACATCTCCATCTCCCAGACTTGGCATTCGGCTGCAATCAGCGTCTCCGTGACTCGCTTCCCACTTCACCACATTAGCGGGCAACCGATAAGAACTTTTGTGCCATTGGTCGCCGAAATCATCACCGGCGACCGCAAACGCGGTAGGCACGCTTGCTTGCAGACGAGAGCCTCTGCGACTAACCACGCAGTTGTCACACGCCGAACGCCCCAGCCAACCTAATTACCTTTGCATGGATTAAGATTTACCCCGAACTGCGTTAGTGGGCTCGTAGAATGTCAACCATCCAAAATCAGGCTGGCGAATTCTTTACCGAATTATACACCGAAAAGGGCGGGCAGCCTTTCGGTGCAGATTGCGCTCCGCGTAGCGAGGGCACTTGTCATTTGCCAGTGTCTCCCATTTCTCAATGAAGGATCTGAATCATGCCTCGAAAATCACATGTCCGACGCGCATTCACGCTCATCGAACTCCTAGTTGTGATTGCGATTATCGCGGTTCTTGTTGCGTTATTACTGCCAGCGGTTCAGCAGGCTCGGGAAGCAGCACGCCGATCTCAATGCAAGAATCAATTAAAACAATTCGGCCTCGCCTTGGCCGGATATGAGGAAACCTTTCGAACGTTGCCGCCGGGAAATTCATGGGGCCGCACCTGGGGAACATCATTCTGGGTTCACCTCCTTCCGCAGCTTGATCTCCTAACTATGTACGAAGGTCTTAATCTTGAAGCCGCGGACAACGGCTACACAGGAAACTGCAACACGGCAGTCATCAACAATCAGTCCATTCCCCAATTTGCTTGCCCATCGGCTCCGCTGCCTAATCGAGGACTAAGCACCTGCGGAAGCAATACTCAATTAAATACCTATCTTGGCATTGCCGGCGCGGTCGCCACTGCAACTACCACCCCCGCATTTACCGAGCCGCGAAATAGCGCGAATAACGGAACCAACGGGATCAGTTCAACGGGGGGAATACTCCCCCCGGGAACTCCGATAAAAATCCGTGATATCACCGACGGGACATCGAATGTCTTGGCGATTGGCGAGCACGGCGATTTCATGTTCAACGGCGGCACCAAAGTGCAAATGGTCGGCCAACATGGATGGATGATGGGGATGGGGCAAGCCAACACCGCTCCCGGGTGGGGCGGTGACAATCGCAATTTCAACCTAACCGCCGTTCGATGGCAGCCCGGAACTACGAGTTGCGCCGCTCCGTTAAATGGATGTAATCCGAACTACTACAACAACCTTCCGCTCTTATCTGCACATGCCGGCGGTTCTCAAGTCCTTCTCGGCGACGGTTCCGTCAAGTTTCTGAAAAATGACACAGATTTCTTGACGGTACTGCGACTCGCAACACGAGACGATGGGGAAGCGGTAGAAGTGCCTGAATAGTTTTCAAGCGTCACTTTCGAGAATCCAAGTGGAAACAACCTCAATCTGAGGCCGGCAACAATCTTGGTTCTCGAAGTAGTCCCAGATTATTCTTGAGCAAGCAAGCTTTCCAAAACTGCATGGAGAAATATGTCTATGGAAATGACACGAAGGAAACTCGCAGCCTTCCTTGCGACAGTTTTTGCCGCAACCATAGTGGGGTGCGGAGGCCCCTCTGGTGGGTATACCGGTCCAACGGGAACCGTGTCAGGGACGCTCAAGTCGTCTAAGGGGCCGATTCCTCCCGGTACACTGATATCCTTCGAGTTGATTGGCGACCGGTTCGTAAAAGGCGCCGAAGTCGGAACGGACGGCAGCTTTAAGTTCGATGGTGAGTTGCGCACTGGGACATATATTGTCGTTGTCGCTCCACCGATGCTCAAGAACCCAGAAGACCCTGCAATTCCGCCGCCACAGCCTCAAGAATATCCCGGAATTCCTGCCGTATACCGCTCGGGTGCTACCAGTTCAGAGCGACAAGAGGTGAAGGCTGGCGTAAATCAGATCAATATCGAGCTAAAATAGCACATGCGTTTAGTCACCTGCGATATGAAACCAGATTGCCAGCCATCATTGCTCATGTCGGGCTCTTTCTAAAGCACCTTCGTTTCGTCGAGCTTTGGGGCTCAACACGCTTCTATACACAAAGAAGCGATAAACAAAGAGATCAAGATGACCCGATCCGGCTGATATTCATTCTGAGCTTGTCGATTCGCAGAAGATGTTCGTCATACCGAGACTCGCTGCCGCGCTCGGTGGCTTCGAAGAAATCATCACGACCCATCTCATTTCGTTCGGTCATCACATTGGAGCAACCATGAAAAGTTTTCCAAGAGCCACAGCAATTGCACGGCGATCCGCCTTTACGCTCATTGAGTTACTGGTCGTTATCGCGATTATCGCGGTGCTCGTTGCACTCTTGCTGCCCGCAGTTCAGCAAGCTCGTGAGTCAGCCCGCCGAGCGGAATGTAAGAATAAGCTGAAGCAATTCGGGCTAGCACTTCAGAATCATCACGAGAACTACAATCGTTTTCCGATGGGAGCTGCAACGGATTCGCCGCCGGTGGCAAGCAGCACAAATCCGCAGTGGGGCAGTTCTTGGTTTGTATTTATTTTGCCGTATGTCGATCAGATGGCATTGTATGAAAAATGGGATCTCGTAACTGGCAGTTCGGGATACACAAATGCAAATAATGCGACACTTGTGAGAAATATTCCCATGCCTTGGCTGCTGTGCCCATCATCGGTGATGGTCGAGTTCTCGACGAACGGACTTAACGGCCAAATGCCGCACTACACTGGAATTGCAGGTGCGGCTGTTGCGCAGACGGGTGTCGGAAATGCTGGAATTCCCGGCCATACTGACGCCAGAATCTTCAGCGGCGGAAACAGCGGATTGATGTCGTATAGCGGGGCTCTTTTTCGCGGAAACCCAATTCAGTTCCGAGATCTGACGGACGGGAGCTCAAACCAGATCATGGTCGGAGAGGCTAATCAGTATCTCTACGACACTACTGGGGCGAAGCAGAGCCAGTGGCATCCCGCTGGCATCTATGGCTGGACAATGGGCTCAAGTAGCAACACATCAACAAATAGCACAGATCGCCATTTCAATTGCACTACGATTCGCTACCGCCCAAACGACATTCGAAATGCGGGCGCAGGTGGTGTGGGCTGGACCGGCGCGGCTCAGCCCTATACTCAAGGGATCGGAGCTGACTGTGGCTCCAATCATCCGCTGTCGTCGTATCACGCGGGCGGAGTTCAGGTGCTAATGGGCGACGGGGCAGTAAAGTTTGTTAGTGAGAATATTGATTTCACGACTCTTTGTAAGTTGGCAGTACGCGATGATGGTGAAGTGGCCACGCTCGAAGAGTAGCCCTGTTGGTCTCCGCAACATCGAAAGTCTTCAATTAGGAATGATCGTGCATGAGGAATAACTTCTGGTTTCTGTTGTGTGGTTTACTCAGCGTGCTTGCTGGCGGTTGTGGTAGAGAGCCAAGTGGGCCGCCTGTGGCTACGATTTACCCAGTTTCCGGCACAGTGATGCTTGACGGGCAGCCGATGGCGAGTGGCGACATTATTTTCGCTTCGCCTGGGCAAGGAGGATCGCCGATCCCGGTCAAGGACGGGAAGTTTGATGGCAAGGTTGCCTCTGGTGATAAGCGGGTTGAGATTCGCTCATATCGGCCAGGGAAACCTGTCATGATGGGCGAAACGCCAACCGGTGATCCCCAGCCTGAAAATGTTATACCCGAGAGGTATAATGTTTCGTCGACGTTGACCGCAAAGATCGAAGCGAAGGAAACAAAGGATTTGAAGTTTGAGGTGACGAGTAAGTAAGTCGTCAGTTCAATGCGTCTTGGGAAGCCCTGACAACAAGCGTTGTCAGGGCTTTTTCTTTGGCGAAATGCGACAATGAGAGGCGGCGTGGTGTGCAGTTATCGGAGTGGAGTACGACAGAGAATGCAGCGGCAGGCTTAGTATGCAATTCTTGACCGAGTGGAATTGCGGCCTTGAATTGTTACGAGCACAGCAAGAAAGAAAGCACGGACGGGAAGTCCATGCTACTTAAGACGACTGCCTTCCGCGTTCGAAACTTTAGCTTTGCGACTTGCGCAGGAGGGCTTGATACCCGCCGTCGGTCGGTTTTCCCGGTGTGAACTCGTGCGTTGAGATGAGTTCCATTTCTGGCATCTCACAGAGCAGGCGTTGCACGACTCCGGCGTTCTCTTCGGGTTCGATGCTGCATGTCGAATACACCATTCGTCCGCCGGGTTTGAGCACGGTCGCGGCGATCTTTGCGAGTCGCAGTTGAATGACGGCGAGTTCTTCGAGGTCGTTTGGCTTCAAACGCGTGCGGACTTCGGGACGCTTGCCGAGAACTCCGGTGTTGGAGCACGGAGCGTCGACGAGCACGGCATCAAAGGCTGCGAGCGGTAGTTCGGTCGCGTCTTGAGGGATCGTGATCGGCTCGACGATCGTCAGGCCGAGACGCTCGGCGTTGTCGGCGATCTTCTGCAGGCGGAAGTGATCGACGTCGGCAGCGACGATCTGACCTTCGTTCTTCATCAACTCGCCGAGATGAGCGGTCTTCGTTCCCGGTGCGGCACAGAGATCAAGCACTCGTTCGCCCGGCTGAGGAGCGAGCAGTTCTCCGGCAGCCATTGCGGTCTCGTCCTGCACGCTGCAATCGCCATCGAGGAAGCCGGGCAAATCGACGATGCGCAGCGGGCCGTCATACCAAATGGAGTCGGGACGCTCGCCCTGTCCGAAGCAGGCCGGAGTTACCGAAACAAACTGATCCGAGAACCGACGCAGCAAGTCCTCGCGCGTTGTCTTCATCGAGTTCACGCGCAACGTGTGAGGATGCCGAACGCTGAACCACTCGGCCATTTGCAGCAGCGTGTCTTCGTCGTATCTCTGAGCCCAACGGTCCAACAGCCACATCGGCAACGCGAATGCTTCGGCGATGTAGAGCCGACGCTCGACCGCCGGGTCGTGAAAGACTGGCCGTCCCAAATGGCGATAGACGACTTGCTGCTCGCCGACGTCTCCGTGACGCCGATGAGGCTGAATTGGAACGGCATCCGGTCCGATGTTGGCATCGACCTGCATGTTGGCTTCGCAGTCGCGGGCAATGGTTCGCAGCACTCCATTGAGGATGCCGCACCATTCGGGCTGCTGCGCGTAACGGCCGAGTTCAACAGTCTCGAAGACCGCCGCATGCACGGGCACATTCGACATCATCACGAGCTGATAAACGCCGAGCTGCATCACGAGCCACAAACGCGGCTCAATCTGCGAGCGTTGCTTTGTGAGGTACTGCTTCAAGATCGCGTCGAGCGTTGATTGGCGTCGCGCGACTCCACTGGCCATCTCCATCACGAGGCTGCGGTCCAGTCGATTGAGAGCAGCCGGGCCGAAGATCTTGTTCTCGCGCGGCTCCTTCGGACGCTTGCCGAGCAGCTTCGCGAGCGGCGGTTGCTTCAAAAAGCCGGAGAACGAACGGTCGATATGGTCGTCGATCAAGTCCGAGATGAAGGCGCCGGTCTGCTTGTGCTCGTCGAGAATGGCAAACGCATACTCGCGCGCAGTGCGCGGCTTCGGCAGCGGACGCATGCCCGGCGGCGGGCCACCGAACTGCGAGAATTGATCGTGCTGCGCCATCATCTGACGGCGTTTTTTGTAGGGCTGCTGAAGCGGCATGTGTTTGAACTCGGGATGAGTGCGGGATGAATGAATGGGTGAAGTGCGGCTCGCTGGTGGCAAACGCGCAGGCAGAAGGTTGAGGGAAGAAGCGCGGGGCTCAGAGACGGTGAGCGCGGCCCGTTGGGCACGCGGTTAAACGAGGGGCGCTGTGCCGCAGAGGCGTTCGAGGTCCTCGAAGAACTTTGGATAGGTCTTTGCCGTGCAGCCGGGATCGGCGATTTGAATGCCGGGCACTTTGAGTCCTGCCAGTGCGAAGCTCATCGCCATGCGGTGATCGTTGTAGGTCTCGATGATCGCCGGACTCAGCGGACCGGGATGAATCGTGAGTCCGTCTTCGTGCTCGTCCGCGCGGCCTCCGAGGCGGCGAATCTCGGTGCAGAGTGCGGCGATGCGATCGGTCTCTTTGTGGCGCATGTGACCGACGTTGCGAATCGTTGTCGGTCCTTCTGCGAAGAGTGCGACAACGGCCATTGTCTGAGCGGTATCGCTGATCGCGTTCATGTCGATGTCGATGCCGCGCAATGGTCCGCCGAGCAACGTGATGCTCGTATCTCGATTGACGACGTCGCAGCCCATTTGTTCGAGTGCTTCGACGAAGGCAACGTCGCCCTGCAAGGCATAGTTCGAGAGACCCTCGATCGTGATTTCGCCGCCGGTGATCGCCGCTAATGCGAAGAAGTAGCTCGCGGCAGACGCATCCGGTTCGATGTCGTACTGGGTGCCTCGATAACTCTGATGCGGGATGCGAAACACGTTGTGCCGAGGCAGCCCGACCGACACTCCAAATTGCGCCATGACTCCCATTGTCATGTCGACATAAGGCTGCGAAACGAGCTCGCCGGTGACTTCGATTTCGAGCCCCTGCCGAGCTTGCGGCGCGGCGAGCATCAGCCCGCTCACGAACTGACTCGATAGGTTGCCAGCAATCTGAGTCTTGCCGCCTTCGAGCCCCTTTGTTGTGACGACAACCGGCGGGCAGTCCGTGCCGAGTTCGCAGTCGATGTTGACGTCGAGCAACCTGAGTGAGGACACGAGATCGCGGATCGGTCGCTCTCTCATTCGCTTGTTGCCATCAAGCCGAAAGCGGCCATCGAACGTCGCGCACATCGCAGTCAGAAAGCGGATGCTCGTGCCGCTGTTCTCAAGCCATAGATCCGCGTCTTGCACGGTCGGCTTACCTTCGCAGCCAACAACGGTCATGCGACAAGCAGCGGCATCGTGCTCAACGCTGATCCCCAGTCGCTTCAAGCTGCCGACCATCACGCGCGTGTCTTCGCTATCGAGGACGCCGGTGAGTTCCGACGTGCCGCTTGCCAATGCCGCGCAGATCAACGCTCGATTCGTAAGGCTTTTTGACCCCGGCGGACGAGCGGTGCCTTTCACAGGACCGCTGACCGGCTTCACGAGGTAAGGCTGACTCATACTGTTCTTTCTCAAAGAAAATTGGTGGCAGCAAATCGTCGGCGAAGATCAGCGTCGGACCGCTCTGCCGTTATGGAGCAGTCGAGGAATTACTTCCCGGTTTGGCGTCGCGTAGGTCGGACGCCTACGTCCGACAGCGACGCAGCACGGACGTAGGGGGCCATGCTACGAACTCGGGAAGTTGTCTCTCGACTGATCCTAATAGGCGGGGTTGAGCGTCCTATGCTGCCGTCGGCCGACCATGTAACCGTTATTGCAACGGCGGCGCGGTCAAGAGACGGAAGCGAGCGACTGTGATCGAGCTGATTTGCGAAGGATCGAAAAACGCGGAGTAACGGTCGGAGCGACGTGCGCTCCCTACATTCAATTCACGAGTTCAACGGCTTTATCTCCGGCGGTGACTTGACCGATCACACTCGCGGGAATGCCGTGCTCGGCGACCTTCTTGAGGATCTTGTCTGCGGCCTTCGGTTTGACGATCAGCACAAAGCCGATGCCCATATTGAAGACTCGATACATCTCTTCGTTCTCAATGCCGCCGAGCTGTTGCAGCCATGAAAACCAAACGGGCCGCTCCCAAGTGGTGCGATCAATCGTGACTCGGCAGCCGTCCGGCAGGATGCGAACGATGTTGTCCGCGAGGCCGCCGCCGGTGATGTGAGCCAGTCCGTGCACAACGCTTTTCGGCTTATGAGCAGCAAGCACGTCAAGCACGCACTTCACATACAGCCGAGTCGGTTCAAGCAAGACCTCACCGAGCGGCTTGCTGAACTCGGGCAGCACTTTGTCGTACTTGAGCTTCGCGTCCTTGATGACCTTGCGGACGAGGCTGAAGCCGTTTGAGTGATAGCCGCTCGATGCCAGTCCGATGAGGACATCGCCCGGCTTAATGTCTGAGCCGTCGATGATCTTCTTGCGTTCGACCACTCCGACGCAGAAGCCGGCCATATCGAAGTCGCCAGTCGCATAGACGTCGGGCATGATGGCCGTTTCGCCGCCGATCAACGCCATGCCGGTTTCTTCGCAGCCTTTTGCGACTCCTGAAACCAATGTTGCAATCAACTCGGGGTCGTCTTTGCCGAGCGCGAGATAGTCCAAAAAGAAGAGCGGATCGGCACCGATGCAGAGGCAATCGTTGACGCACATGCCGACGAGATCGATGCCGACAGTGTCAAACTTCTTCGCGGCAATCGCGACTTTGAGCTTTGTCCCGACGCCGTCAGTACCCGAGACGAGCACCGGGTCTTCGTAGTTTTTCGCGAACTTCTTGCTCGATCCGAGTCGAAAGAGTCCCGCGAAACCGTCGGTCAGTCGCATGACGCGCGGGGTGAAGGTGCGCGCCATCAAGCTCGGCAATTTGGCCATTGCTTGATCGTAGAGTTCAAGATCGACACCGGCGTCTTTGTAGCTAACAGCCATTGATGTGTGCTCGAAGTAGTAAGAATGAAGCGGCTCTAAGAGACCGCGACAAAGGTAAGTTCGCTGCCGCCGCAAGGCGCGCCAGCCAGTGTTAAAGAGATGGAATCGTTCTTCCACTTCTCGCAGTGGCGTCAGCAGGGGCGGAATCCTAGTTGCCTCAACGGCGCGAACCAAGCAGTGCGAGCGAGGCGTTCTGCGCGAGGCGAGTCGTTCCAATTTGCCCGGAAAATCAGCCTGAGAAAGCGGGTCTTATGCTCGGCAATCGAGCTTTGTTTCGCAGCCGAATGCGAGAGCGCGATGTTCGAACGAAGAATGGGAATGAGTTGATGTGCGGCGCCGCGATCGTCGGGGACGTCGACTGTCGAGAGAAGATCATGATGCCGCGGAACGACCCGATCTGCTGTTTCACACAACGGTGCGAGTCGTGTCGTCGCGAGGTCATTGCTGCCTCGAACCGATCGGAGAGGTTAGCTCTCCACCGACCCTGCGTCGGTGGGAGCACGACTGGTTAGCTAGCAATGCCAATCTGTGTAGTGTCTTTCGCTCTCCACTGACCCCGTGTCGGTGGAAGCAGCGACTCGGCTGCTAACGATCGTTCGAGCACCCCCGTCGTCTGCGAATGACGACCATTGGCCGCCTCGGAAGAACTTCAGAGTTCGCGATCGTTAGCGAAGCAGTCGTTGCTTCCACCGACACGGGGTCGGTGGAGAGCGAGAAGAACGACGTTTGGGGTCTGCACCGCTAGCTCGCCAGTCGTTGCTCCCACTGACGCGGGGTCAGTGGAGAGCATGCTCCATGCAGTTTGATTGGGTCAGCAGACTCCAATCCCAATCGACTCTTCCCTAACTCCGCCGTTCGAGCCACTCCGTTTCAAGTGCTTTCGACGACGCGTTCTTCAAACGCCGCGTCAAACAACTCGCTCACCACAAGGCCGGAGCGGGCAGCAGCAATGCGTGATGCTCGAACAAGACTGCTCGACCGTGCTCGCTGATCAGCGGCGTGAAGAACAGGATGAAGACGTAGATGCCGAGCAACGGCAACAAGAGTGCTCGCACCATCCATCGCCAGCCGAACCACGGCCAATCTTGCCGCTTGAGTGCGCGATGCATCGCCCAGCCGGTAACAACTTTTGCAGGGTAGATGCTGACGATGAAGATCAACGTCACGAGCCAGCGCGCGTCTTGCGGCAGCAAGTAGACCTTCGACAGCAGCAGCGGGAACGACAGCAAGTAAGTCAGCACGATCGCCGTCAGCCATGCGAACGGCGCGAAGCAGAACAACTGCCGGATCGAGCTGAGTTGAAACATCGTGCGCCAGCGACCGGTCATCGCGAACCGCGCTTGAAGAAACGGCACCCAGCACAAAACGAGCAGCAGTAAGACGCCGCCAATCACTGAGAGCAAGAACGTTGCCGGCTTCTCGGGGTTGCCTGCTGCGAGCAACGCCGATGGCAGCGCGAGCCATAGCAACGCTCCGAAGAAGCCCCGCACTCCCAATAAGAAGTGATGCTTGAGTCGCAGTCGCTTCACGACGTCTTGAATGCCCGCCGTCGCGAAGACCCAGTAGTCGCCTTGCTGCCAATGTTTCAGCAACCAACGCACGTTTTTGATCGGTCGGAAGAAGGTCGTGAGACTGCCGCCGCGCGCCAGAGCAAAACACAAATGCATTCCGACGAGCACTGCTGCGAGAGGTACGAAAAATTCCAGTCGTCGACTCGCCGGTCCATCCGGGTCGAGCCAATAAGCATCGTTCCGCAGCAAGCCGAGATACCTCAGCGGAATGAGCCACAACCAAACGCCGAGTGCGATCGAGCCAATTCTCGGAGCGACATCAAGCAGCAAGAACGCATTGCGGAGCTTGCCCGTTCGAGCGACTCGCGCTTCGACTTCGAGCAAGTAGCCGAGCGCCAGAAAGTTGACGATCGGAATCGCCGCGATCAGTGCTAGCAGCACAATCAAACTGCCGATGCCAAAGAGGGCTCGCACGAGCCATGCGATCGCGCCGAATGGTCGTCGCAGCGGATGCGGGCAATCGGGAAGCCGGTAGCTCGTGACATCAACGCCCGCGCGTTCGGCGACGAGATCGGGCGACGCTTCCTCGAACGAGACCTGCGCCGCGTCATCGACCAATTCCGCGACGGGAATCTCAGCATCGGAGTGAGCAGGCTCTGACACGAATGGGATCCTTAAGCGAGCTGTGGAGCAAAAATTACCTGTCGGTCGAATAGGATGCAGGATGAGCGGTGCGATCGTCGTCTTAAAGCCGGGAGCGGCAAGCGAGTCGCGATTCATTCGTAGCCGAAGTCGTGAGACTTCGGACTCAGTCGCTGCGGCCCCGAAATCTGATGATTTCGGCTACGGCACTAGAGGATCGCACTTCGTTGCAAAGTCTCCTTACTCGCGCCGTGCAGAGTCAGTTTCGCGAGTCGTGCGGCTTGAGCCCTCATCGCTCAATGAGTTGTTGTCCGGCAACTGCTCGCAAGCCCGCTCCGGCCGCATGCTCGAAGGGAACCTGCTTTCGTGCGGCGGCCTAAGCTCGACTTTTGCCGTTCGTAGTGCGTCGATTTATCGACGCCTGCGATTCGCGCCAGCCTGAGTTGCACTTTTTCGGTCATGACTTGCAGGTGTCGTCGTTCAAAAAAGACGCCTCCGGCGAAATAGAAAGCGGTAATGAATTACCGCACTCCAAAATGATGGCCAAAGTCGAGCTAGGCCAATAACTCGCCGCGCACTTCGCCGTTACCAGCGATGCGGAATGGGCGGTTCTGTCGGTCGTAGATCAGCGTTTCCGGCGAGATGCCTAAGAGATGAAACGCGGTCGCTTGAATGTCCTTCGGGGAGATCGGGGTATCGACGACATCCCCGCCCTGCGCGTCCGTGCGACCGACCGCGCGGCCTCGAGCGATGCCGGCTCCCGCGAGCGCCGTTGAATACGCACGAGACCAATGATGCCGGGCAGCTCCGACCGGCTTCGAGTCGATCTGCGGCGTGCGGCCATGCTCGGTCGTGCAAACGACGAGCGTGTCTTCGAGCAAGCCGTGCTGCTCGAGATCTCGAATGAGCATCGAGAACGCATTGTCGAAGCCGGGTAATAAATATTCCTTCATGCGCGGATAGTGGTTCTGATGAGTGTCCCAACCGCCGCTGAAGTACGTGCCATAGGCATCCCAAAAGACCGACACAAAGCGGCTCCCGGCTTCCAACAGTCGCCGCGCTGCGAGGCATGACTGGCCGAAGACCGTATGACCGTAGTGCTCGCGCAAAGAGTCACTCTCGCGGCTGATATCGAGTGCTTCTTGCATCTGCGTCGAAGTCAGCAACGACAGCGCTTGCTTCTCTTGAGCGGAGTACGTCTTCACGCGCGACGAATCATCAATCAGCCGCCGAGCTTGATCGAACTGATCAAGCAGCGTCTGCCGCGAGTTCATTCGCAGCGCCGGCAGGGCATCTGATCCGCGCACGATTCCCTCAAAATCAAACCGCCCGGATGTCGGAGTCGCGGCATAAGGATCGAGATACTCCTTTGCTTGCTCATGCCGACACTTCGGCGCGAGCTTCGTGCCTTTGCCATCAAACTTGACCCACAACGGGTCGTACTGCTGCCCGAGGAACGAGGCATACGGTCCCGCAATCAATCCGAGATCATCGACTTGCGAGTTGAAGACCCACGGTAAACCAACATGCTGCAAGAGGCTCTTCGGCCCCTTCGTTTGCTGAGCCCACACGTAATCCGCGATCGACCCGAAGTACGGCCACTGAGCCGGGTCGCGCGGTTTGACTTCGAGGCCCGTCGTATAGACCGGCAATCCCGACAGCGCGTAAGCGACTCCGTGCAACGGATAGGGATGAGTCATCGAGCGCACGATCGTCAGTCGATCGGCCACTTGAGCGATCTTCGGCAGTCCCTCGCAAACGGGCACTCCGGTGAGCGATGACGGAATCGCTTTGAGTTCGCCTTGAATCTCGACGGGGGCATCCGGCTTCGGATCCAGCGTTTCGTGCGACGAAACTCCTCCGAACAGAAACACGAGCAAGCAGCGTTTTGCTTTGCCGAAGTGCGGCAGCGGCGACGAATCCGCATCAGCCGCCCAACTGGCCGCATTGGCCAAATTCAGCCCCCATGCTCCGAGCGTTCCGATCTGCAGCGCTTCTCGCCGCGTGAATCCATCACACAAACGCCGCGTCGTTCCGAGCACGTTGAGCATGTCGTCAACCTCTGACTGTGAGTGTGATCCCGACCGAAAGCCGGTCGAGATTCGATCCCGCTCCGAAGCGCGGGCAACGCCCATTGGACAAGCTGATCGATCCTCCGAAAAGCGCCAATCGGCTTTCTACGCCTCATGGCAACCGGCCAAAACCATGAGGCGACCAAACACTGAGACCGCGCCTCTCATCCCATTTCTGGATCTGCAATCAAAGTTTCATCATGCCGTTTGTCTGCTGCTGGGCTCCGAGTGCCCCCATTTTGCTTATCCGTGGGACCACTATGTCATCCGTGGTTTGCGGAAATTGAAGTCGATAATCGCCCTCGTGAATTGCTCCGAGAACCATCGTTGGCCGGCGAATTGAACGGCGAAGATCGTCCGTTGAACCTTGCTACCCACGGATGACAAAGTGGTCCCACGGATGAAGGCCGGAGACTCCGCCGCACGTTCGGCGGAGCGGGATTCGATGCGGGAGTCGTTACTTAACGTCGAAGATCGGCGCGTTGATCGCTTCGACTTCTTCATTCGCGGCGGCGATCGGTAGCTTCGCCGCGAACTTGATCGTGCGCGGCGCTTCGCACTGCTTCGAGTTGCAGGCTTGATAGCGCACTGTGAGTTCGAGCGACTCGACTTCAGCATCAATGTCCGGCGGCACGGCAAGCTTGCCGAGTATCGTGACTTCTCCGCCGTAGACTTTGACGGGTTGCTCGATGCCTTCGGCCTTGAAAGGCTCGCCAGTCGGATACCTCCAGCGCTCGACGGTCGATCCGGCAGACGACTTCACGCTGATCGTTGTCGGCACCAAAAACTTCTCGGACGACGGATTAGCGTTGATGTGCCAGTCGTCCGCGATCGTCAGCACGATCGCCAATTGGCTCGACGCGCCGGGCTTCAGTTTGTTCGTCGAGAGATAAGCCTTCGCACTCACGCGATCCGGCTTCGTGCGATCGGCTTTCGGAGGCTCCTCGTTCGACTTCAACTCGGGAGTCGACGGGACACTGTTTCGAGGCGCGGACTTCTCAAGACCGGTGTCGAACGGCAAACGATTGGGCTCGCGCGGCGCCGGCTTCGGATCGTCGGGCTTCCCGGTGTTGTCCGACTTCTCAGTGGTGACCGGTTTCTCCGGCTGGGGTTGAGGCTGCGCCTGAAGCGGCTTCTTCAAGCGATCGTTCAACGTGCGATAGTCGCGCTGATCGACGTACTCCGACAGCGCGAGCGCCATATTCGCGAAGCCGCGCGGCGTTTTCTTCAACGGACCGGCAAAGGCATCGAGCGTTTCATGAGCGTGCTGCCGGTACTTGTCGTCGCCGCTGATTGATGCAAGTCGCACGAGATTGCGAACGCTGACACTGTTGCCCGATGGACTCGGGCCATCGAAACCATCTTTGAATCGGACAAAGAGCTTTTCGTGATCGTCAGCAGTGAAGAAGTAGCCTTTGCCGTTCGCGTCCCAAAAGAGCTTGTGCTGAGTGTCGCTGAGATGCCGCGCGGCATTGAGCCACTTCGGATCGCGCGTCGTCCAATGCAACGCGATCAAGCCCTCGATCAAGTAGGCATAGTCATCGAGGAAGGCCGGCTGCTTCGATTGATCACCGCGATAACTCCGCAACAGTCGCCCGTCTTTGTCCCGCATCTGCGAGAGCACAAACATCGCTGCTCGCGAACTCGCTTCAATGCAGTCTTTGCGACTGAGCACCGTTGCTGCATTCGCTAACGCACGAATCGCGAGCCCATTCCATCCGGCCAAAATCTTGTCGTCGACGAGCGGCTTTTGGCGTTCGCGTCGCGCCGTCAACAGCTTACGCCGCAAGGCCGCTAACTTCAGATTCAACTCGCGCGGCGGGATCCGAACATCGGCAGCGAGTGAGTCGATCGTGATCGCAGTGAAGAGGACATGCCCTTGCTCAAACGGAGCCGGCTCATTGAGTCCATACGCACGACGAAACAGCGGCGCATCCGGACCGAGCAACCGATCGACTTCAGCCGGCGACCAGACGTAGTACTGACCTTCGATCGCGTTCGTCTCCGCATCGATCGCGGAATAGAAGCCGCCGTTCGCATCAAGCATCTCGGTCAGCAGCCATGCGATGATGTCGTCCGCAACGTCGCGATAGAGCCCCTTATTCGTCAGCCGATAAGCCTCGACATAGAGATCGAGCAACTGCGCATTGTCGTAGAGCATCTTCTCGAAGTGCGGCACGAGCCATTGCCGGTCCGTGCTGTAACGATGAAAGCCGCCGGCGAGATGATCTCGAATGCCGCCCGCTGCCATTGCTTCGAGCGTATGAAACAGCACCTTCGCCGCTTGCGGATCTTTGTGTTCGCGCACCTCATCGAGCAGCAGAGCCAGTCGCGGACTCGCCGGGAACTTCGGCGCGTTCGGTTGATCGAGCGAGAAGTCGATGCCGCCGTACTCGGGGTCATGCGTCTGAGCGATCGACCTCACGATTGATTGCACGGTCTCGCGATTGAGGTCCGCTCGTTCGAGAGCGAGTCCGCCGCGCATCTCGCGCTGCACAACTTCAGCGAGCGTCTTTGCATTGCCTTCAACGTCGGCTCGCTGCTTCTTCCATGCGTCAATGACGAGTCCCGCAACCTTCGGAAAACCGAACTGCTTGCCGACATCCTGCGGCGGGAAGTAACTGCCGCCAGCAATCGGATTGCCCTCAGGAGTGAGGAACATCGACAACGGCCAACCGCCGCTGCCGCCGCCTTGCGACAGCGCCAAATAGACCTGCAACGAAGTCATGTAGAC
This sequence comes from uncultured Planctomycetaceae bacterium, assembly GCA_964573505.1. GTDB lineage: Bacteria > Planctomycetota > Planctomycetia > Planctomycetales > Planctomycetaceae > AM-0621. Next base: position 21,716 of record CAZNMS010000036.1, read on the forward strand.
CTCGTCGATATCGGGACGTTCTTCGCGATCGACTTTCACGTTGATGAAGTTGTCATTCATCAGTTTGGCGATCTCGTCATTCGAGAAGACGAGTCGCTCCATCACGTGACACCAATAGCAACTGCTGTAACCGACCGAGAGAAAGATCGGCTTGTTGTCGCGTTTGGCAGCTTCAAAGGCTTCCGGTCCCCATGCATACCAATCGACCGGGTTATGAGCATGTAACAAAAGATACGGGCTCGATTCCTTCGCCAGTCGATTGGCTTTGCGTTGCGGCTTTGTGGCCGGAGTCTCGTCAGCAAGACCGGAGACTTGCAGGATCTCAAGCGGGAACGTCTTCGGTCCCGCTGCCTTCTTCTTTGAGGAGTCTGCGGCGGGAGCTTGCCGCTCATCGCGAGCCTTCGCCGTTGAGGTCTTCGACTTCGCGCCATCCTTTGACGTTGAGCGTTGGCAGCCAGCCTCAAGCAGCGCGAGCGCAGCAACTATGACAGCAAGCCATGCAGTCCGTGCGCGCATCATTCACTCGGTTCCGTTTGTTGGTGCAGGATGCTTGATGCCGATGAAAGTCGATTATCAACTGCGGGTTCAACGACTCCTGAGGAACACATCCGTTTTGGGGTACGACGGACTTGCAGTCCGTCGCTTCTCGCGACGTTCGACGGACTACAAGTCCGTCGTACCAGTGTTCCTCACCCATTGTACCCGCCCGGTGACGAACTCTTATCTGAGACGTCATCACTTCGACATGACAAGAGTTTGAATCATCTCGCATCGACTTTTTGAATCTGAAGGACGTGCTCCTCAATGAGCTTAAATGAGTCCTTCAAACATCGCTGCAACTCGCCGGGTAATTTTCATTCCATAGGACCCATTCCTAAGAAATGCAGGCCGATTGTAGCGATCACAAAGAGTGCTCCCAGTGGAGTGACAAGCCTCGTTTCAAGGTCGTTTTCAATGCAATTTCCCGCATGAATGAGATGCCGAAATGGCGGCATTCCGTGCGTTGCGTTTCGAAGTCTCGCCGGTAAGTTACGCCCCGCCTTTGGCCCCCCTTCGGCCCTTTGCTCAACTTAGAACAAGGAGCGCGTCATGCATCGAGAGCGACACTGTTCCGATTGCGAGACTGAGGCCGATGGCCTCTCGCGTCGTCGATTCGTTCAAACGATGGGTGCGATTGCTGCGACCTCGACAGCACTCCCCAAGATCATCTCGGCTGCTGATGAGAAAGCCGACGCTAAGCAACCTGAGACGCTCGTTAAGAAGCTCTACGACTCTCTGATGCCGACTCAACGCGAAGAGATCTGCTTCAAGTGGGACCATCAAGACGATCGCGGTTTGCTCCGCACTCATGTGTCGAACAACTGGCACATCACCGACTTCAAGAAGTTCAACGTCGTCAGCGACTTCTTCACCAAAGACCAGCAAGGCATGATCGAGGCCATCTTCTACGGCCTCTATAACCCCGAGTGGCATGATCGCCTGAAGCAACAACTCAAAGATGATGCGGGCGGCTACGGCAAGGCCCAATCAATCGCCCTCTTCGGTGAACCCGGAAGCGGCAAGTTCGAGTTCGTGATGACCGGTCGTCATCTCACCATTCGATGTGATGGCAACTCGACCGACAGCTATGCCTTCGGCGGACCAATCTTCTACGGTCACGCAGCAAAGGGCTTCAACGAGGAAGCCAATCATCCGGGCAACGTCTATTGGCATCAGGCACTCAAGGCCAATGCACTGTTTCAGATGCTCGATGGCAAGCAACGCGAGAAGGCGTTGATCGAGAAGGCGCCGGGCGAGAGTCAAGTGGGCTTCAATGGCTCAAAGCCGAAGCCGGGATTGGCGTGCTCGGAACTCAGTGCCGATCAAAAGAAGCACGTTCAAGAAGTCCTCAGCCTGCTGCTTGAGCCGTATCGCGCTGGCGATCAACAAGAAGCAATGAGCTGCTTCAACAAGCAAGGCGGATGGGATGCGTGCAACATCTCGTTCTTCAAGTCCGGTGACATCGGCAACGACGGTGTTTGGGACAACTGGCGATTGGAAGGCCCGTCATTTGTGTGGTACTTCCGCGGTGCTCCTCACGTGCATGTGTGGGTGAATGTGGCCGACAACGCCGACCATAAACTCAACGCTCGGGGTTGAGTTCCGAATGTGATGCGTCGTCCCGATCACTGGGACGACGCACTTTCTTCTTGAGCGATCTTCTCGCGATCCAATCGACCGCGTTCTGCGAGTCGTGTTTGTTGATTGCCGCTCAAGCGCTCGCGTTCTCAATCGCAAAGAGGCCATCTTGAATCAGCCAGGGAAGTTGCCGTGCCTTGAGGCCAAGAATCTAGGCCGACTTAACTCACCGAAATCGATTCCCGCTCCTCGGTTCTCACTCAGCCAAATCACAACCTATCGCTCCAGTTGGGAAGAAGACCTGCGCGGTCTCGATACGTCTTCCTTCGGGACGTTGGGTTTATGGCTGCCGAAGCTGGAAGAAGCGGACACGAATCTTGTTGTGAAGCGTCTGCGAGAAGCCGAGATCGGCGTTTCGAGCGTCTCATTCGTCGGCGGCTTTACGGGTAGCAATGGGTCGTCGTTTCAAGACGCGCTCGATCATGCCTACGAGACGATGTTCTTCGCATCGTCGATCGGTGCGCGTTGCGTCGTCGTGACGCCCGGCTCGCGCGGTCGCTACACCGCGAAGCACGAACGCAAGCTCGTCACTCAAGTGGTGCGTGAATTGGCCTGCATCGGCAATGAACTCGGAGTCGACGTCGGCGTCTTGCCGATGCGTAAAGAGTTGTCGCGACGATGGACCTTTCTGAATTCACTCGACGATGCGCGCAGCTTGTTAGCTGACGTCGGACATACGCGAGCAGGCTTAGTGCTCGACGCGTTTCAGCATCTCGACAGCTTCGGTGACGTCGCCTTGCTCGGGCAGCTCGCTCGTGAAGTGAAGCACGTGCAACTGAGTGACAGCAGCATGACCGCTGCTCGTACCGACTATGCGCGAACGTTGCCGGGCGAGGGCGACATGCCATTGATCGAGTTCATGCAAGCGCTGCTCATAAATGGCTATCGCGGTTTCTTCGACCTTCAAGTTTGGTCCCGCGACGTTTGGAGCCAATCGCATGAAGCCATCGTGCAACAGTGCGACGACTGGGCTCGCATGGCCGAAGAAGCGATCTGCTTGAACGCTGAGCCCGCCGCGGTTGAGTAATTCGAAGTCAGCGAATGCGCTTCGAATTAGCATCGACTTCCAGTCCGTGCGCATTGATCGGCAGGTTGTGCGCTTCGACCGATAGTTCGATTGAAAAGGCAAAGGCAGCACGGGCTAGAAGCCCATGCTACGACTTCGCAGCATCACCGAATCGTGAGCACCTTCTTGTCGATCAGCTTGATCAAGACGTCGCTCTTGAGCGTCTTCACAACGTCCGCGAATTGATCGGGAGTGCGGACTGACTTGCCGCCGATTTCGGTGATCAGTTGCCCGACCTTCAACGATGCTGCCTCGGCCGCGCTGCCGGGTTCGACGGCGAGCACGAGCACTCCTTCGGGATAGCGCGACGAGAACGTTGTGTCGGTGTGCTCTTGCCGCGCTGTCGGCCAATCGACCTTCAAGCCGCGCCAGGCGGGATAGCGGTCGTTCGCGATCACGATGCCTTCTGCATCTTGAACCGGCCATTTGCCGAGCAGCACGTTGACGCTCTTTGAGCCGAGCAGTTGCAAGCTGACCTGCGTGCCGGGCCCGGCAAGTCCGATCTCGCGCATGAGGTCGTCGCGTGAAGGCACCGGCCGATTGTTGACGGCCAAAATTGTGTCGCCGCTTTTCAATCCGCCGAGTTCACCCGGAGAACCCGGCAAGCAATGTCCGACTCGCACAACGCTTCTGAGTCCGGCATGCGTCGGATCGAGATCAACGGTCTCAAGCACCACTCCTAAGAAGCCGTACTCCACTTCGAAGCCGGACAAGAGCGATTCAACAACGCGCCGCGTCGTATGGTTGATCGGCATCGCAAAGCCGGCAGAGGACTCATAGCCCTCGAGTGCTGCGAGCGAAGTGGTGATGCCAATGAGTTCGCCGCTGCGATTGAGTAACGCTCCGCCGCTCGTCCCGATGTTCTGCCGCGTATCGACCTGCAGCAGCGTGCCGAGATGATGAATCGTCGTCTTGTCGTTTCTTAAGACGGCGAACGGCATGCGCGCGATGTTGCTGATGATGCCGAAGCTGACACTCACCGAACCGTCGCGCGCCAGCGCATACGGATTGCCGAGCGAATAAACGATCTGCCCCTTCTTCACGCTCTCGCCATCAAACAGTCGCAGTGGCGGCAGACTGGTTTCGACGACGCGATCAACTCCGCCAAGTTTCAGCACCGCGAGATCACAGCGCGGGTCAGCGGCATAGATCGTCGCTTCGACGGTGCGCGAGCGAGGCAGATGCACGAAGAGCCGATGCTGAGGCGCAGCATCCGCATCGCGATAAGTCCGCCCGCCTCGAACGACATGATAAGCCGTCAGCACGAAGCGCTCGTTGGGGCGATCTTTCGGCGCGACGATGACTCCCGAGCCGAACTCGGTCGGCAAGAAGTCGCTCTTGAGCGGGTTGTTGGACTGCATCGCTTGCTCATTGGGATCTCCGGGCCCGAAGACGTTCTTTCCCGGAGGCCGCCTCACATCCCCGCGATTCGAAAGTCGCGAGATCGCAACGACGCTGTTCTCGGCTTGCTCAACGAGCCTCGTTGTCGAGTCCTCAAACGCTTGCAGCACCGCAGCCGTCGACGGTCCTTGCGCCAACGCCAGTCGCTCAGACGCAAGCTCGCATGTAGCAATGATTACAAGCGCGACTCCGCAGCGCAGTGCAGTCGCCAGTTTCATCGCAGCGCCTTTCGATAAATCGTTTCGAAGCAAGTGCGGCTTCAAGACGAGATTCAGATATGGAATAATTCTCACACTAAGGCACAAAGAAAGGCGATCATTGGACTCTGAGAAAGTCGCTTTCGTCTTTATGAGTCCAGTTTTGGGCGATCCCTCAAAAGAGTTCGAACAGGAGACAACAGAGGGAACAGAGAAAAGACGCCGCAGTGCACGCATTCGTTGACGGCTCGCAAGCAACCCTTTTGCTGATCGGCGGCAATGAAGATTGATGATGACATGACTCCGTTCGGGTTCTCTGTTTCCTCTGTTCTCTCCTGTTCGTTCTCTTTGTCTGAGGTTGCACCTCGAAGGCCGCTTCGCTCCCCAATCCTTGTGCCTTCGTGTGCGATGACTTCTCGGCGTGATCGCAGACCATCGCGCCGCTTCGAGCAATCACTGCCCGCCATCAACGGGGATTGGCCAATTGAGTCCGGCAGTGAATCCGCCGTCGACTCGCACCACTTGACCGGTCATGAACGCGGCACCTTCCGATGCCAAGAAGATTGCGGCGCCGACCATATCCTCGGGGCGACCGAGTCGCTTGAGCGGAGTGTTCGTCATGCCCCACTCCTGCATCGTTTCATTGGACCACAACTTCTTTGTGAGGTCCGTAAGAATGAAGCCGGGAGCGATCGTGTTGACGCGCACGCCCTTTGGCCCCCACTCAAGAGCGAGAGAGCGAGTCATCATCACAACTCCCGCTTTGCTGATCGCATAAGGCGCGACGTTCTTCAGCGGGGCGTATGTATTGAGCGAGTCGACATTGATGATGCTGCCCGATCCGCGCGCGATCATCTGCTTGCCGACTTCAGTCGACATGAAGAACGAGCCCTTCAAGTTGATGTCGACAACGAAGTCATATTGCTCGGGAGTAAAGGCTTCACTCGGCTTGCGAATGTTGACTCCGGCAACATTGACGAGCACGTCGATGTGCCCGCACTTTGCGATGATCTCAGCAACGGCTCGTTGAATGTCTTCGGGCTTCGAGACATCGCAAACGACCGGCAGCACAGTGACATCGGGCGTCGAGAGTTCTTGAGCGGTCGCCGCCAAAGTGGTCTCGTCGCGACCAGTGATCACGACCTTTGCTCCGCGCTGCGCGAATCCTTGAGCGATCGCGCGGCCAATGCCGCGACTGCCGCCCGAAACGACCGTGACTTTGTCTTTGACGCAAAAAAGAGTGTCAGACATCAGACGCCTTTCCTTGATGAAGTGCCCGGCTCGTGAAACTCAATGAGGAGCCGGATTGCTCGCAATTTAGGAACGCACTGCGATCACAGCGAGGACCGCGCTCTTGTGCGTGCTCGGCAGCGCATCGCGGCTTTTGCGAGTTGCTGCTGACTCACTGCAACTCGCTCAGTGGGTTGCTTCACAAACGGCGCGATGAGCCCTATTGGAAGTCCGTTACTAAGGCGGTGCGAGCGCAATTGACCGTAGCCGAAATCGTCAGATTTCGGGGCCGCAGTGACTGCGTCCGAAGTCTTACGACTTCGGCTACCAAGATGCGCGCACGGCGAGCAGATCTTACGCAGGACGAATTTGAAACGTGTCTCTGACCGTTCTTGATGGGCCGCTATGCCAACCGAAGCCATCTCGCAGACCACTCCGACTTACGAAGGCGATCCGCTTTCGATGCCGGCTCAATTCGTTCGCGGAGTGGGACCGGCTCGCGCGAGTCTGCTCGCAAAGCTCAATCTGCTGACGGTGCTTGATCTGCTCTTCAACGTCCCGCGCGATGTGCTCGATCTCAGCGACGTCCGCGATCCGTCGCATCTCGAAGCGGATGTCTTTCAATCGGTGCGCGGCACTGTCGTTGAGACCGACTCGCGTCCGACGCGCACCGGTTCGATGACCGGAGTCCTCATTCGCAGCGGCGACGATTTCGTGCGCGGCCTTTGGTTCAATCAACCCTGGATGTATCGCAAGTTTAAGTACGGCGACGCGGTGCTCTTCTCCGGCAAACCGAAGCGCAATAAGGGGCGCTGGGAGTTCAACAATCCGCACTCTCAATGGCTCGACATTGATGACGAAGACTCGTCGAACGCGATTGCTGTGCTGCCGCGATACGGGCTGACTGAGGGACTACGAATGGTCGACATGCGAAAGATCATTCGCACGACCGTCGACGAGTTCGCGCATCTCATCCCCGATCGCATTCCGGAAGCAGCGAGGGTGAAATGGAAATTACCTGCGCTGCGCGACGCGATTCGGTCGCTGCACTTGCCGAAGTCCGTTGCAGAATACGAAGCCGCAAAGCATCGGCTGATCTTCGAAGACTTGCTCGAGTTTCAGTTGGCCGTCGCGATGCGGCGTCGAGCATGGCGCACCGGGCAACCGGCTCCAGTGCTGCCGAACTCGCCGAAGATCGACTCCCGCATTCGTCGGCTATTCCCGTTCCAATTCACGAAGGGGCAAGACCGCGCGGTCGCAGACATCGTCAAAGACATCGCCTCGGGCAACGCGATGCATCGCTTACTGCAAGCTGATGTCGGTGCCGGTAAGACGGCGATTGCGATCTACGCGATGCTCGTTGCGGTCGCGAACGGGCACCAATGCGTGCTGATGGCGCCGACTGAGTTGCTCGCGTCACAACACTGGCAGACGGTTGATCGAGCACTCTCGCAGAGTCGCGTGAATCGCGTGCTGCTGACGGGCAATCTCGGTGCTGCCGCGCGACGCAAAGCACTCGCCGAGATCGCATCGGGAGAAACGCAACTCATCGTCGGCACGCAAGCGGTCATTCAAGTGGCGGTGAAGTTTGCGAACCTCGGGCTCGTGATCATCGACGAGCAGCACAAGTTCGGCGTCGGTCAACGAGCAACGTTTTCGCAGGGCGAGCAGAAGCCGCACGTCTTAGTCATGACCGCCACTCCGATCCCGCGCAGTTTGTGTCTGACGCAGTTCGGCGATCTTGATCTGACTGTGATCAACGAGCTTCCGCCCGGACGTCAGCCCGTAAAGACCTATCGCGTGCAAGATCCGGCGACTCGTGCGCGAGCATGGAAGTTCATTCGCGAGCAGCTTGATTCCGGGCGACAGGTTTATGTCGTCTGCCCGCGCGTCGGAGACGGAGAGTCCGACGAACCCGCACCCGAACTCAACTTCGAGCCCGAAGCTGAAACAGAAGCCGCACTCGAAGCAAACAGCAGCGACGGCATCAGCGCTCGCGCCGCGAGTGAGGCATCTCAGTCCGAGTCGAGCACTGTCGCTGACAACGCCAATCGCGCCTCAAATGGGGCCACTCATCTTTCCACTGCGCGACTTCGCGATGAGAGCACGATCAACGAAATGCTCGCCGGGGAATTGCTCGGCGCGACAGAGGACGTCTATCGGCAACTCAAGTCCGGCGAACTCAAGAACTATCGAGTCGGCATCGTTCACGGTCAGATGGATCGGCAACTCAAGGCCGATGCAATGGATGCGTTTCGAACGGGCGAGACTCAAGTGCTTGTCTCAACGACCGTCGTTGAAGTCGGCGTCGACGTGCCGAACGCAACGATCATCGTCATTCAGCAAGCCGAGCGTTTCGGTCTCTCGCAATTGCATCAGCTTCGAGGCCGCGTCGGTCGGGGCAAGTTTCAAGGCTATTGCTTCCTCTTTTCGGATGCCGTTGCTCCCGAAGTCGTGAAGCGACTGCAAGCAATGGAGCAGTACTCCGACGGCTTTCAGATTGCCGAAGCCGACTTCGAGCTGCGCGGTCCCGGCGACATTCTCGGCACAAAGCAGCACGGCACGTTGCCGCTGCGCGTCGCTGATTTGAATCGCGATAAAGAGGTCGTCGAAGAAGCGCGAACCGCCGCCTTCGCATTGGTCGACAGTCGCGAGTTCGATCAGCCGGAGTTCGTCCCACTCAAGCTCAACGTGCTCGATCGCTTCGCAAAGGTGATGGACTTGCCGCGCACGGGATGACGCGAAATCGCCGGGCGTTGCGACCTGCTCCCGAAACACCGAGTAAAAGATGAATTCGGTGATGTCTTCTCTGCGTCCTTCGTTCCTCAGCGGTTCATGAAGTCGGTCTCTACCACAGAGGAGCGAAGGACCTAGCGCGGCAGTGCCGCAACCAAAATGTACGACGGACTTGTAGTCCGTCGCCGCCGCAGATCGACGGACTACAAGTCCGTCGTACAAGGGTCGTAAGAACTACACGCACGGCGCGCCGAGGTTACTAAGTCTGAATTGAAGTGGCGCAGGTGCAGCAAGTCTTACATACCCCGCAAGCACCACTCACTTACTTAGATCAGCTCCGGCAGCGGCTGATAGATGTGATCGACGAGGTACTGCGGTCGACCGGCAACATCGGGCAGTGTGATCGACTCGGCATCGAGTCCCATGTTGTGATAGAGCGTCGCGAAGATGTCCTGAAAATGGACGGGACGATCCTTCGGGAACTCGGCGTACTTATTCGTCGAACCGATGATCTGACCGGTCTTCATGCCGCCGCCTGCGAGCAACGCGCAAGCCACTTGCGGCCAATGGTCGCGACCGCCGTTCTTATTGATGCGCGGCGTGCGTCCGAACTCGCCCCAAACAAGAACCGTTGTGTCGCGATCAAGCCCGCGTTCTTTGAGGTCATCCAACAGCGCCGACAGTCCTTGATCGAAGATCGGGAAATGGTCGCGGGCGTTTTCAAAATTCGTCCCGTGCGGACGGCCGTGCCAGTCCCAGCGCCCATAAGCAACGCTGACGACTCGCGCCCCGGCTTCAACGAGTCGACGTGCCGCGAGGAAGTAGTCGTTGTTGATCGGGCCGGCATCGCCATAGCCCGCGTTCTCGTCGGAACCGCCGCGATAGCGCTCTCGCACGCGCGGGTCTTCTTTATTGAGGTCGAGCGCATCCATCAGCTTGTTCGAAGTGAGGATGCCGAATGCCGCTTGATACTGAGCGTCAAACGCATCGAGAGCGCGATCGCTTTCTGATGACTGCTTGAGTCGATCAATCGACTCACGCAGTGACTGGCGGTTGTAAAGGCTGCTGACACTGATGCCGTTGAGTCCCAATCGCGCTTGCTCGTAGTTCGGAGCAAAGGGGGCATGCGCTTGCCCGGCAAAGCCTGCTTGTCCGGGATCGCCCCATGCTCCGCCTTTCATGCGCGGCGTCAGACTGACGAAGGGCAATGTGCCTTGCTCGACCGGTCCTTGCAGCTTCGAAATGGCCGAACCAAACGACGGCCATCCTCCGGGCGGCTGCCCCAACACCATGTGACCCGTATTACATTGGAAGGCCGCATGCCGGCCTTCGGAACCGACGAGCGACCGAATGATCGCGAGCCGATCAGCGCGTTGGGCGAGCAGCGGCAAGTGCTCGCAGATCTCGATGCCGGGCACATTGGTGTTGATGGGATTGAACTCGCCTCGGATCTCAACGGGAGCGTCCGTTTTTAAATCCACCATGTCTTGATGAGGCGGTCCTCCGCTTAAAAACACCATGATTGTTGACTTGTGCGACTTGCGACCTTGAGCCGCTTCGGCCGTCAACAACTGAGGCAACGTGAGACCGCCCATTGCGAGGGCGCCAATCTTCAGCATCGAACGTCGCGAAAGCCCGTCGCAGAAGGGCTGATCGGTGTGTCGCACGGCCATAAGGATCGCTCCGAAGAGGGCATGAAAAGCGGACTCAATAGGCGGGGCGGACGATAGAGGCCGCACTGCGGCCATTCAAAGAGCGGCGTTCGTCGGATCGGCTTCAGCCGGTCTTGCAGAGCGCGAGATGTAGACAATCGGCCGTAGCCAAAATCGTGAGATTTCGGGGGCGCAGTGACTGCGTCCGAAGTCTGACGACTTCGGCTACGACGAAACGCTCGGTACTCGTGACGCACTACGTCAGCTTCCAAAACTCCGGCACCGGGGCTTCGATCGTGAGGTCGTCGTAGCGAATCGGATGCTTCAGCTTCAGCGACCGTGAATGCAGCGCGATGCGGATGTCATCGTCTGTCGCAGGCTGATTCTCGAACCAATATCCCAGTCGCGCTCCGTACTTAAGATCGCCGACGATCGGACATCCGCGGGATGCAAACTGCACGCGGATCTGATGCATGCGACCGGTCAGCAACTCGACTTCAACGAGCACTCCTTGAGGCAGCGTGCGAACGACGCGATAGCGCAGCCGAGCTT
>CAZNMS010000037.1:0-32301 GCA_964573505.1 uncultured Planctomycetaceae bacterium
GACTAAGGCTGAATCATATAACAGGGTCTTCAACTTCGGTTTTCAAAGATCATTTACCGTTCGCCAGTCGTCCCGGCTGCGGCGGAAGGGATATTAGGAAGCTGGCCGAGAGTGTCAAACCACCTCGTCGACTTTCTTCCGTTGGTCCAAACGAGGCCCATCTCGCGTGCGGAAGTCAACGATTGGAGAAGAGTTACGGCGTCTGAGTTGGACGCCGTTGCAAGGCAACTCATCTGCCGCCCAAGTCACGGAATTGGCTGATTCCCCGGTCGATTGATCGTATTTGCGAGCCCGATGAGCTTGTTGCTGAGTGCCGACCATTGGATCTCAAGCACCTCATCCTGCCGTTCGAATCGGGCGCTGTAGGCCGAGCCCTTTCGGGCCCAGTCGCGGGCGAGTTTCCAATTTTCTCGATGCAATTCCGCTTCAAAGAGTTCTGCCCACTGGCCGGCCAGCAGCGCTGCTTCTTCGCTTGTCCCCAGAGTCGCCTCAAATCCGACCATTTGGCCGCCAGACGGATCGGCCACTGAAAGAGTCAGTCGTGCGTCAGGCGGGATCGGAACTTTGCTCGTCACTTCGGTGCCGGTTGTCGTCCTCTCAAACGTGAAGAGCGTCCATTGAGCCTCGCCCTTCGGAATTGCCATTGCCCAGCAAACCAGTTCCGGCATTGAACCGAGAGGCGCGTTCGGGGAACTCTCTCGAATCCCGATGAGCAACTGACCGACAACGAAGCTCCCCGGCTGATCAACCCGATAGAGCTTCCATTTGCCCTCGGCCTGCTCGATAGGAACAAGTGCATCAAGCCCCAAGAGGATGGCCATCTCGTTTTCGCCCGTAGGCGGCAGCAGCAGTCTCTCGCGATGCGATGCTTCGAGAAGTTCGCGGCAGTTCTGTCGCAACCGAGCGAAGACTCGTTCTTCGTCGCCAACGAGCACTTGTCGGTGCATGACGAGCGGCAATTGTCCGAGTCGCAGCGCCACCGAAGTCTCGCCCGCGCCCCAACTCGTTTGCGTTCCCGCAACTCCGGCAACGGTTTGATCGGGACGCAGCACGTCGTTCGGATCAGTCTCCCACCAGTCAGCCAGTCGGCCCGAGACCGCAAGAACTCCCACGAGAACAACGGAAATGGCGAAGAGATCCGTCGCACGACGCGCCAAGACTCTAGCCAAACTCGATTGCTCGCGGCCGTCGGATGCATCCGGCTGCTTCTGCGGAGAATCAGCCCCCGGAACGACGTTTGTCACGGCGCCCCCGATACAAGTTGCTGTTCGAACTGCTCTAGCTGCGAGATGTAGGTTTGAAGCAGTTGCCGATTGGCCTCCATCAATGGCCGCATTGGTGCAAGCTGGGTAACAACATCCGGCGGAAACGAGCCGTTATCGAGTCCCTGCAAGAGTTGCTCGATGTGCTGCAAATGCCGCCGATACATCGCGAGATAGTCGCGCGTCAGACGCCCCGGCACGCCCGCATCGGCCAGACTTCTTCGAGGCTGCCGACCTTGAATCTCGGGAATGAGCGGATCTCGAACGCGCTGCCGAATGGTCTCGCGGTCATAGGAGCAGACTCGATCCGGGTTCAGCAATTCGGCACGCGGAGACCGCTCCGGAAAGTGATAGTCCGGTCGCCTCCCGAGCCCATACGGGGGGGAATACTCCGGCGCACCAACGGGCGCGGGACGGGCCTGCAACTCCGGGTCGTTGTCGAGAATCTGCAGGATTTCAAGATTCGGATTCGTCAGCAGAGCCATGACCGCTCCACCGAATCGATTCGACTCCGCACCGAGCGGACCGGACAAGTCGATCGGATAGAGCACCATAATGCGGCGATCGATGTGCCTGATGCCCATCTCGTGAAACGCCCAACTTCGCTCCATGATCGAGTGCTCGCGGCGCAGTTGAGTCTGCCCCGGACTCATATTTCCGAGCAGCGGGAAGCGGCGCTCGATATTGCCGACACCGATCGTCAGATCTCCGTGAATGTCGAGAATCGACTCGCGCACCGAGATCGACTCGCCAGTTGGAGCAGTCAGCACCGGCCCGCGCATCGCGATGTGACTTGCGAACGGATCACTCGGCAGCGCATCGCTCGGACTACCAACAACCAACATCCCCGCAGAGTCCGGCCATCCAATCGGGAACGGATCGCCGCCGCCCGTTCTCGGCGTGAGTGATCGCCACACGGAATGACGAGCGTTCGTAACCGTGCGTGCCTTCCAAGACGCGGTCGTGCCGATAATCACAATCAAGCCCATCACGAAGAGCATGATCGGCAAGCTCAGTGTCAGCTCCAGCGGCGCAAGTCCGGCGCGGCTTTGCTGCTGCTGCGATGATGGGGGAATCCGTCTCATTGTGACGACCTATCGAGGCACCGCCGGGATGCGAGTTTGTCTTCAAGCTGTCGGAAACTAAGTCGAACCGCAGATCAAAATCAGTGGGTGTACCTCGGCGCGACCAGCATCAAATCAGAGCTTCCATTTGAACTGTCCGCAGTCGCTCGGCAGTTGTAACTCTCGCGGCGCAGACTGAGTTGCTTAACGGCAAGCGAAAGGCGCCGGCGTTTGTTTTGATCGCAAGCCGTCCTGCACCGACGCCGTCGAATAGCCGTTAAACGAATTGGCCCCCAAGTCGACGTGCTTCTGTAAATCGGGCTCGAGTGCCGACCAAACCGCATTGTCATTCATCCGTAGTCCGGCTCCTGCCATCCGCAGGAAGCCGCCTTTCAACAGTCGTGCTTTCCTACGGATCGCAATCCCGAACTTAGGATGAGTCCGTGCAACTCAAATGACATGTAACCGTTGTTCCAATACCGTCTCGCAAGAATTTGACACACAACTCATAACTCATAATTCTCGGACTCAAGTGACCTCATTGCCTTTGAGCACAGGCTAGAAGCCCATGCTACGAATCACACACGCTCCTAATGATGACTCAGCCGCTTCAGATGCCGATTGTCGACGCCACGTAGATCCGGCTGCCTTAGACCTGCATATTCAGCTCCCGGATTCGTTGCCAAAATCTGAGGCATGTTGCGAGCTGTCGCCGGAATGAGCTGCACCATCCAGTTCTGATTCAGCAAATCCCAGTGCGTCGGCCAGCCTTCATTCACCCAGCGTTCAAGCAGCGGATCAATCTCTCCAATCCCCGGCCCAGCAGGCGGCGCGGGTAATGAAAATGTCACCCCGAGCGTGCCGCCATAAGGAGTCGGAGGCGGGTAGCCGGGATACCACAACACCTTTCGCGGTCTCGGCACAAAGACCGCAACTTGAGCAAACGTTTGAGCGTCGCTCTGCTGACTGAGCGGATTGCGAAACAGTCCCGGCCCAGTTTCCGGCAAATGCTTGCGATAGACGACGCTCACAAACTGAAAGTTCCGTTCGAGAAAGTCATTCAGATTCATCGTCGAACGTAGCCGGTCCATGACGACCGGATGCTGCATGTCGTTCGTGCGCGACAGCGTCGTTTGAGGATCGACGACTTCCGCACCGCGAATCAACCGCTCCATCACGCGGCCATCTTCCGTGCGGCGCATCACCATCGGCAGATTCGTGAGCGGGTATTCGACCGTCAGCAATTCTTCGAGATGAGCACAGGTCGCTATCCTCCAAAGATTGAAGTACACCGACATCTTCGCGCGGTCCCGAAAGATCCGCAGCCGATCAGCATTCCATTCGGAAAGATAAGTCCTCGCGAGATTGCGCCGCTGCTCGATCGCGTCTTGCAGGTACTCCTCCGCAAAGGCCACTCGAGCGTAGTCCGACTCAAATGGATCGGGATCAATCACCGGCAACGTGCGCGTCTGCGGCGACTGCTCATCACCGATCGACACTGGCATCACCGTCGTGCGCCACAGCAAACCGAGTTGCTGTCCGCGCTCCGTCTGATCGCGTTGTTGCAATGCAGACGGAGATTGACTCCTTCCGAGCAGCCCGTGACGGCGAGCCACTTCACTCGTAATTGCTTGAGCAAGATCGGGCGTTGCCAACATGAGGTCGCGTTGAAAGCGACCAATCAGCCGCTCGCGCAGGATGTGCTCGAAGACCGGCAACGTCAGTCGCGCCGCGCCCGCCGAGAGTTCGCCGAATGCGTCGACGGCCTCTTGCTCCTTCGGAACCTTATCGGTGACAGCCATTCCGAGTTCTCGAAACCGCTCAAACGGCGACCGCTGCAACGTCTGCCCGACGACGCGCCAAGCATCGAGCACTGGCGGCACGAGCGACTCTGCATTGCGATCGCGCGACTCCCGCAGGAACGCCGTCATCGCGAAGACATCGCTCAGCAAGTGGTTCGAGAACGCGATGCCATTCATCCCGCGAGCGATGATCACTCCGCCCGAATACGCCGAAGCATCGGCGGCATTCTGCATCTTCAACTTGTCGTCAACGTGAGTGCCGACGTTGACAACCATGATGAGCAGCATCGTGAACATGAGCAGCGCGAAGACAGTGACGATGCTGATTGAGCCGCGCTGATCGCGATGCAATCGCTCGGCAAATGCCCCGAGCCAATCGGCACAACGCCCCCGCAACGTCGCAGCCACTGATGCTTGTGGCGCGAGCGACAACGAATCTCGAAGAGACTCGTGCTCAGCGCTAGTCGGGAGATTGCTCATAGGCCAACAACGGTTTGAAGCCTTCATTGATCAGCATGACGGTCGCTGAAATCGGAGTCGTATGCACGGGCTCGATAAACGGAACTCGCGAGCCTGCTCCTGATGTCCTTCGCTGAATTGTCGGAGCGACGGTGTCCTGCCGCCCATCGCCTCCAACGATGTACTTCGCCAAGAAACGCCCCGGTCCCGGCAGCAACGCGAAGTCATAAGTCAGTCGAATGACGATCGGATCCTGCCATCCAATCTCGTTGCGATTCCAATCTCGGACGTACTCGCCGGTCTCGTCCGTCGCGATGACTCCATCAACGACTCTCAGCACGCGGGGGTTGTAAGTCGGTCCGCGCTCGTAGTCCTTCGCGATAAACGAAATGTCGAGAGTTGTATTCCAAATTGCATAGCTGAGCTTATTGCGAAGTCGCTCGGGGATCTTTGAATTCGACGCCGAAGTCGGATTGAGCTGCTGATAGATCGCCTGCACGACATCGGTCTGCACCGGGCAACTCGGACATGCAACGGGCTCAAGATAGGTATGACTCGGCGAGATCGGGGTGAGCGCCATTGCCGCTGCCGAGAAGACCTTATTGATCTTGTAAGAGGCCGACTGATCAATGCCGCTCATGTCGACGCTGCTGCCGAGAAACTGCGCTCGCACGCCGTTGTCATCTCGCAACGGATCCGGCACGACATTCTCGAAGCTCTGCGCGTAAGAAGACATCCCTCGAAAATGAGCCGGCGCCCAAACAATGGCAGCTCGCCCGGCAGCAAAGGCGGCGTAGTTGACGACGATCATGCCGACCATCAACTGGCTCACCTGCACGATGAACATCACGAGCATCACGAAGAGCGGCAGCGTCAGCACGAAGCTCAACGATTGGACGGCACCTTGCTCACAGCGGTGCAAGCGTCGCAAGCGGGGCACTGACAGCTTTGCTCCGCTCAACTTCATGACGAGCAGCAACAACACGAACCCGACGCACATTGCGACAAATGCAGGCAGCAACGACTGAAGGATGGCGCGGTGCATGTCATGAGCTCGTTAGTTCTCGCAGGACACTTCCTCAAACACAGGTGACTCTCTCACCCGATCGGCCCACTCATCTTTCACGGCTTCATCAAGCCGTCGCATTCAGCGAGTGAAGTGCCGATAGCCAACAATCAGCACCGCGAGCAAAGCCGACGGCGCCAAGAACAGTCCTCGTTGCAGCGGCCGCCGCTCGTTCGGAGTAAGTGGCACCCAACTTTTTGCTTGTGCCACAAGCCGTGCATGCTGAAACGCGTTGACGATCAGTCGCACAACACCGGTTTGCCAAATGATGATCGAGACTCCGAGCACAAAGCCGAGCGTGAACGTCCATAAGACAGCTTCAATGCCGGCCTCGACTCCCAGAAACGCTCCGACCATTGCGATGAGCTTCACGTCCCCGCCGCCCATCTCAAAAAACACAAACGCGACGAGCATCAATCCGCCGCACGCCAAGAAGCCGTAGAGCGCCGCTTGCAGTCCCTGCCAACTAATCCCGAGCACTCCCATTCCGCCCGTATTCAGCAGCAGTCCCACTGCCATTCCGGGATAAGTCAGCCAATTCGAGATCCAGTGCGATCGCACGTCAGTCACGGACGCAGCGAGCAGCAGCAGGATCAGCATGACAAACGCAGTCATGTCTAATTAGTCCGATTCGTCGCCGCGTCAGTCGCACCTTCTTCGAGATCCTGCAGTCCCTTATTGAAGTAGTTCTTGATGCGCGGCCATCCAAACTTGATCAAGAAGATCAAGATCGGGATCGCGATTGCCCCGATGATGAGAATCGTTTCGAGACTCACAGCACCGCGCTCATCGCGATGAACTCGACGGAGCAATTTGGGAAGGAACGCCTCGCGCAACATGTCAGGCCTTTCGGAATACCCCGTCTACATAAAGGGCCATGCGATCAACGTGCAGGCCATTTCATACGCCAACTGAATCATCTTCTTGCCGGTCGGAACAATGAACGCGACGAGCGGGAAGATGACTCCCAGCAGCAGCACATAGTCCAAAGTCGCCGCTCCGAGCCGACCGGCTCGACGCCGACCGAATCGCCCTTGCTGCGACTCGCACTTAACGGCCTTACTGAGCATGTCCCGCGACCTCGTTTCAATTGCAGTCTCTTCATCGAGAACGACCGAATTGAAAATACGCAGCCACCGCCACTGAATCAACGCGGTCGGACGAGGGTGCTCGGATTAATCCCAGCTTCGATCGCTTAAGAGAAGTTTCTCACCGGGGCTCGCCACAATGGGTGAGCAACACTGGTAAGACGGACTCGTAGTCCGTCGATTTGCTGCGACGACGGACTGCAAGTCCGTCGTACAAAAATGCGAGCACGGCTCGCTGAAGTAACGGCACAAGAACCTATCGCGTCTTTGCCGGTGCCTTATCGAAGATCGTCCAAATGGTCGCTGCGGCCGTCAGTTCATTGAGCGTCTTCTCCGCAGCAGTCCGCCGCGCTTCGGTTGCAAGCCGGTTCGCAAGATCTTTCTGAATGTCCTCGAACTGCTGATGCCCCTCTTCTTGCCGCTCAAGCACCTTCAACATCACCCATGCATCGCCCGTATTGATCGGGCTGCAGATGCGACCGACTTCGAGTTCGCCGAGTGCGAGATTCATCTGACTGTTCGCGAGACTTCCGATCGACGTCCAATCGAAGACGCCCTTCTCATCGCGGCGAGGACCGTCCGAGAACTTCGTCACAACCTCATCAAACGGCTTTCCCTCTTTGAGCTCGGTAATCGCTTGATTGAGGACTTCGATTGAAGCGGTCTTGCCGCCGTGCTTCTGAAAGTTGATCTGCAGCAGTTGCCAGCGCGCCTTCGCATCAATCTTGAACTCATCGAGATGCTCGTCGTAGTACGCTCGCAACTCTTTCGGACCGAGCTTCGGAACGGCCTTTTGCTTCTGCCCCATGTAGTACATCGCCATCTCGCGTGACTTGAAGGACGGCTTCATGTTGTCGAGCGATGTCTCTTGCTGTTCGAGAACTCGTTCCAATTCCACTCGCGTTCCCACTTTGTAGTCACGCTGCAAACGCGGGAGTTCTTCTTCGTTCCATATCTTCTCAAGTTGCTCTTCAAGCTTCTTGAGTTCTTCGCGCTTCATCGACTCGCGAAGCGCTGTCACAAGAATGGCCTTCTCGATGTGCTGCTGCAGATTGTTCTGAATGATCTGCGCACGAAGCTGATTGCGTTGCTCGGACGTCAGTTCTTGCTCGGCCTTTGCGAGCTTTTGCGCGAACGGCGAGAGCACCTCTTCCGCGAAGATCGGCTCTGAGTTCACGCGAGCGACGACCGTTGCTCCATCAAGTTCAACCGCGAGATTGCTTTTCCCCGGACTGAACTCGGTCACTTTGATGTCGTCTTCGAGCGGCGATTTGCCGGACGCATATTCGGCTGCGTCTTCATTCGCACCCGGGCGCCGCGGCGGGACATTCGCTTCGGGACGAGACTTCGTCTTCGTGAGCTGTCCCCAAATTCCGCCGCCGGACTTCGTCGACCGACAACCGCCGATCGTCGCCATACACAGCAGCAGCGCAACGAACCCGCAGCGAGTCAGCCAGTGATTGATGAGTGACACTGACGTCGTAGTGTCTTCGGTCTTCGAGGCCGAGCTTGACATAGTTCTGCATCCATTCAGAACGGCGACTCGGCTGAGCGACCGATCGCGTTTTCTTCGACTCACTCGGCTGCCGGCGTTTCAACGAATCCCATTCGTTTCGGAAGACTCATGCGTCCCATCGGACAATCTTCCGCAGCACTCAGCAGCCTGCCGCATCGCCCAGAAATCCCCGGCGCAAACGGCGGCGGGTTATACGACTAGCTTGAAAATGGCTGCAACACCGTCTTCAGCAGCTCAAAGAGTGGTCGCATTTCTTTAGGCGGCGCCTTCAGCATCAAGTACGCCTGCTTGTCATCGACGATCCGCATCTGACTCGGATACCGCTTCTGCAACAGCAGCATGTAATTCTTCTTTTCATAGGTCAGCACGACCCAGTGTTCCTCAATGTGAATCTGTCTGACGCCCCACATTCGAGCGAGCACTTGCACTTCATGCACCGTGAGCAGTTCTTGAGCTTCCGGCGGAATCGGCCCGAAGCGATCACGCAGCTCGTTTTCAAAGTCGCGCAACTCTTCGACCGACGTCAGCATCGACATCCGCCGATAGACCTCAATCTTCTGTCGACCCGGCGGGACATAGTCAGACGGAATGAAGGCCGTATGCGGGATCGCGATATGCACGTGCTTGAATTCGCGAACCGGCTCCTTCTTCATCGTCTTGACGGCGTTCTCGAGTAATTGGCAATACAGCTCATAGCCGACACTCATGATGTGCCCGCTCTGCTCGGTACCGAGAATGTTGCCCGCACCGCGAATCTCAAGATCGCGCATTGCGATGCGAAAGCCCGCACCGAGCTCGCTGTATTCCTCGATCGCTTTCAGTCGCTTCGCCGCTTGCTCGCTCAACTGCTTGCCTTCTTCCATCAAGAGGTAGCAGTAAGCACGGTGCTTATACCGACCGACGCGACCGCGCAATTGATGCAGATCCGCGAGCCCGTAGTTCTCTGCTTGATGAATGAAGATGGTGTTCGCATTCGGGATATCGACGCCGCTCTCAATGATCGTCGTGCTGATGAAGACGTCCGTCTCGCCGCGCACAAAGCGAAGCATCGCGCCTTCGAGTTCATCGGGACTCATCTGCCCGTGCCCGACATCGAAGCGAGCTTCAGGAACGATCGACTTCAGTTTCTCTTCGATGTCATGAATGTTGTAGATGCGGTTATGCACGAAGAAGACTTGCCCGTTGCGATTCAGCTCTCGCACGATCGCTGACCGAATCAAGTCGGCATCCCAGCGCACAACATGCGTCGTCACGGCCACTCGATCTTGAGGCGGCGTCGTGAGGTTCGAGATATCCCGGATGCCGAGCAGCGACATATGCAGCGTGCGCGGAATCGGAGTCGCGCTCAGCGTCAGCACGTCGACTTCAAGTCGCAGCTTCTTGAGAGCCTCTTTCACATCGACGCCGAA
Organism: uncultured Planctomycetaceae bacterium; assembly: GCA_964573505.1. Taxonomy (GTDB): domain Bacteria; phylum Planctomycetota; class Planctomycetia; order Planctomycetales; family Planctomycetaceae; genus AM-0621. Next base: position 9,667 of record CAZNMS010000037.1, read on the forward strand.
GCGCTGCTCTTCGTCGATAATCACGAGCCCGAGGTCTTTGAACTGCACGTCCTTTGAAGCGAGCCGATGCGTGCCGATCACGAGATCGACCGACCCCGCCGCGAGCCCTTTCACAACTTCCTTCTGTTCCTTCTTCGTCTTGAAGCGCGAGAGCGATTCGATCGAGACGGGGAACTCGGCCATACGTTCGCTGAAGGAGCGATAGTGCTGCTCAGCGAGCACTGTCGTCGGCACGAGCACCGCCACTTGGCGTCCCGAGTCGATCGCTTTGAAGGCCGCGCGCATCGCGACTTCCGTCTTGCCGTACCCGACGTCGCCGCAGATCAGTCGGTCCATTGGCCGAGTGCGTTCGAGATCCGATTTGCACTCCGCGATGGCCTTCGTTTGATCGGGAGTCTCGACATACGGAAACGCGGCATCGAACTCGGTCATCCAATGCGAGTCGGGACTGCACGCGAAGCCGGGCGACGCTTCCCGCAATGCCTGCATGCGAATCATGTCGACCGCGAGATCCGCAACCGCTTCTTCAACGCGCTCTTTCTTTCTCGCCCATGCAGCCGTGCCGATCGTCGAGAGCTCGGGCGCAACCTTCGAACCGCCGACGTACTTCTGCACGAGATGAATCATCGAGACCGGGACGTGCAGCTTGACGTCGTTGCGGAACTCGAGAATCAGATGCTCTTCCATCTGCCCATTGGCGAGCATTGTTTGCATGCCGTGATAGAGGCCGATGCCGTGCGTCACATGCACGACGTACTCGCCTTCCGACAGCTCGATGAAGCTGTCGATCGCCCGCGTTTCCCATTTGCGTTTGCGTTCGACGCGCCGGACTTCGGTGCGATTGAAAAGCTCGTTGTCACTGATGACGACAACGCTCGCGCTGACGAATCGAAACCCGCGCGCGACTCGTCCTAAGCACAACGTGACGCGCGGCGCCAGTTCCGGCGCATTCTCCGTGAGCATCTCGCTCAGTCGCGTTTGCTCGCCTTCGTTGTGACAAGCAATGAGGACTCGCTCATCGCGACTGATCGCCGCCGCGAGTTCATTGAGTACTTCCGCGCGCGGCCCCGTGAAGCGTTCGACCGACTGCACTTTGAGCCCGACCGTGAAGTCAAACGACGAAGCCACAAGCGGCGCGATGACGATCTTCGAGAAGCCGTAGCAGCGACCGAGCACGGCCTCGACGCTGAAGAACCCGCGCGGATCGCGCATGCGATCGAGATACTGCTTGCCCTCGGTCCGCAGATCTTGCAGCTCACCGAGCACGACCCATGAGCCGCTCGGCAAGCTGTCGATCAAGCACTCCGTTTGATCTTCGGCTTCATCCTGCTGTTGCCCGTTTGCCCCATCGGGCTTGCCCCGATGGTTCTCTGCCTCATAGCTACCGCCGCGAGTCCCCCGTCTCTCACCGCTGCCGCGAGCGCCGCGTGACGAGCCCTCCTTCTCAGCCGCCCCACTCAACGGCGCCGCATCGAGCACCGTGATCTCGACCGACTTCAGATTCTCGATCGTGCGTTGCGACTCAACATCGAACCTTCGAATGGACTCGATCTCATCACCGAAGAACTCGATCCGCAGCGGGTCCACTGAGTCGACCGGAAACACATCGACAATGCCGCCGCGCACCGCGAACTCACCGGGAAACTGCAACCCGGTCACGCGCTCAAACCCGCGAGCGACGAGCCACTCATGAAACTCGTTCTCGGGGATCTCATCCCCGACGCACAGAGTCCGAGTCCCCGCCGCAATCGCCGTTCGCGAAGGCACCGGCTGCAACAGCGCGGCGATCGTCGTAACAACGATCGGCCCGCTACCCTCAGCGCAGGTAACTTTAAATGCACTCAACTCGCGAACGATCCGCAATCGCTTACCGAAGACAGCATCGCTCGTCGTGACTTCTTCCGGCAGCGTCTCCCATGCGGGAAAGCGTTCGACCTCGCGCCCCAAAAACCCGCTGAGATCATCCGCGAAGTCATCCAATTCCGAAGCTCGCGCGAGCACGACGAGCAATGGCTGCGACGTCTCTTGAGCGAGCGCCGCCGTTGCAAGCGCAGACGATGAGCCCCATGCACCGTCGATCGTCCCCGAGTCACCGCCTTTAAGTTTGGCGACAAGCTCCGAAAACCCCGGCGTGCCTTTCAGCAATGGGACGAGTCCCAACAAATCCGTAACCGTCTGCTCCGACATGCGTCGTCTCTAACCTCGCACGCGCCTCGTGATGTTGCGCTTCTGACTGTTGTAGGACGGACATCTTGTCCGTCCCGCCGTGACGAGCGAGCTTCTTCAAATTGCGATGTGCCTGCGGTGATCAACTTCAACCGGCAACTCTCGCAACTCAAACGGACGAGCAAGAGTGGCCCTCATCCAAAATCACATTGATGTTTGTGGCCGAAGCGTCGAACTCGATTCGCGGCGGGCTTGTAAGCAGCCCGTCCTTCCGCCGTCAAAGCCCGGCTCGATACCCGCTCATGCTCGTTCTCATGAGGCATCGCACTACAAGACGCAAAGCAAGATTCGTCACATGCGACTTCACTCACGAAAGGGATGCTCATGCCACTGCTGCGTTCGTTGTTGACGTTCGGTCTGCTGCTTGTGACCGGGGATGTATTTTCTCAGACACCCGCTCCGGTCGATCTCGGAACGATCACCGAGAAGCACGTCATGATTCCGATGCGGGACGGCAAGAAGCTCTCGGCGTACCTCTACTTTCCGCCGGGTGATGGCAAGTGGCCGGCGCTCTTCGAGCAGCGCTATGCCGACATCACCGGAGCCGGCACGAAGAAGGCTGCGGCGAAGATGGCTGAAGCGGGCTATGTCGTCGCGATGGTCAACTACCGAGGCACGCATCAGTCCGAAGGCCAATGGGTCGGCTATCGAGCACTCGCTTGGGGCGAACTCAAAGACGGCTACGACACCTGCGAGTGGCTCGCGACTCAAAGCTGGAGCACGGGCAAAGTCGGGACGTTCGGCAGTTCTCAAGGCGGCTATGCACAGAACTTTTTGGCCGTCACTCAGCCGCCGCATCTGACCGCTCAATACATGGTCGACACCGGATTGAGCCTCTATCAGGAAGGCTATCGCGTCGGCGGATTAACTCGGCCCGAGCGTTTCAAAAGCATGGACAAGATCGCTCGCGATCCGGCGGACAATCGCAAGCTCATGCAAGAGTGGTTTGCGCATCCGACCTATGACGACTACTGGCGCGACGAAGATTGTTCGTTGCACTTCGACAAGATGAACGTGCCCTGCTTCACGATCGGCAGTTGGTACGACTTCATGAATCAAGGCTCGATCGACAGCTTCAACGGTCGGCAAATGAAGGGCGGCAAGAACTCGCGCGGTCAACAGCAACTTATCATCGGCCCGTGGCTGCACGGTCGGTTGAACAAGGCCAGCAAAGTCGGCGATCTCACTTACCCCGCGAACGCGACATGGCCCGAGGTCGAGCACATGACGCGCTGGTTCAACCACTACCTCAAGGGCGAGAACAACGGCGTCGAGAAAGAGCCTGCCATGCGCTACTACGTGATGGGCGCGGTCGGAGAAGAGAACGCCCCCGGCAACGTCTGGCGCACCGCCGACTCCTTTCCGCCGAAGGCCGAGGTAACTCCGATGTATCTCGCAGCCGACGGCGGCCTCTCGACGCAAGCCCCGACTGCAGCCACTGGTAATACGAGTTACATCAGCGACCCGCTGCATCCGATGCAGATCCCCGGAGTCGGCTTCCCCGGCGCGAAAGACGCGCGTCCGTTCGAGACTCAAAAAGAAGTTCGCACTTTCACAACCGAGCCGCTCACCGAGCCCCTCGAATGGACCGGTCGAGTCCGCGCCGAGTTGTTCGTCTCTTCAACAGCAAAAGACACCGACTTCATCGTGCGAGTCAGCGACGTCTACCCCGACGGCCGCTCGATCCTGATCGTCGACTACCCGCTGCGAGCGCGCTACCGCGAAGGCTTCGACAAAGAAGTCCTGATGGAGCCCGGCAAGATCTACCCCGTGACCTACGACATCGGCTGGCTGAGTCAGATTTTCAACAAAGGCCATCGCATCCGAGTCACGATCGCCAGCACCGGCGCCCCGCTCTACGAACCCAATCCGCAAACCGGCAAGCCCCTCACGATCGAGTTCCCCGCCGACGCCATCAGCGCCACGAACACGATTCATCACAACAAGCAGCACGCCTCGCGGATCCTAGCACCGGTAAAAAAGTAGCTTGGGATTCCATCCCGAGCCGCAGCGGGCAGAGCTCCCATCAAAGCAACGCTCCGCCGTCAGCAACGACATTCACTCGTTCCCAAGCTCCGCTTGGGAACGCGCGCTCGGCAAGCTCGGCTTGCGGTCCAGCGTTCTCTGCTCACCAGTCCGCCGACACCAGTCACGGAAAGCAGGGCTTCCCGTTCGCAAGCCGTTTCGAACGCCTTGCCGACGTTGCGCGGGATGAAAACGAGACTTCGAAGTCGTTCATGACGGCAGATTCAACTCGTAGAAGCGAACGTCGCCCCGCTGCGGCTCGGGATGGAATCCCAAGCTACATTTCCCAAGCAGTGCTTGGGAACGAGTGCCAAAGAGGTAATTTTCCCTACATCATCTACCCCGACTTGAGGCCGTTGCAATGCCGTCTCCGTTTCCGGGATTTGATCCCTTCATCGAGAGTCAGAAGTGGCGTGACTTCCATCACGCCTACATCGCCGAGTTGCGAAGTCATATTCAGGTGGCTTTGCGGCCGCGGTATGTCGTCGACATCGAAGACAACGTCTACGTCTCGAAGGAAGACGGCGATCTGTTGCATGTGATCGCACCCGATCTCTCGATCCTGCAAGCGGATGGTTGGCGCGATGCCGACGATGGAACCGTTGCCGTCGAGATCGAACCGGCAGTACTGACGCTGCCGAAGATTGATCAGCTCGAAGAGCCATATTTGGCGATTCGCTCACGCGACGGCGATGAAGTCGTGACCGTCATCGAGTTGCTCTCGCCGACCAACAAGAGTTCGCGCGATGGTCGCAACGACTACCTCAGCAAGAGGAATGAGGTCCTGCACAGCAACGCCAATCTGGTCGAGCTCGACTTCCTGCGCGGCGGGAAGCGACTACCGACGATCGAGCAACTGCCGCAGGGCGACTACTACGCCTTTATCACTCGCGTCGAGCGCCGGCCGAAGATCGAGGTCTATTCATGGCCGCTCGCACGCCGCCTGCCGACAATCCCGATCCCACTGGCGGAAGGCGACCCCGACACGCTGCTCGACCTGCAAGCCGTCTTCGACTCGACCTACGACCGCGCGGGTTATGACTACGCCTTGAAGTACTCAAAGCCGATTGCTCCGGCGCTGACTGCCGAGCAAGTCGAGTGGGTCGCACAGCAACTCGCAGCGCCTCGTTTCAAGTAGCTTGGGATTCCATCCCGAGCCGCAGCGGGCACCGATCCCGCCAACGCAAAAATCCGCCGTCAACAACGAGCCTCTCCTAGCTCACTCTTAAGAGACGATATGCCCCACTCGGCAAGCACCTAACGGTCAGTTGTGGTTGACGCTCCGACCTCCCGATACCGTCTGAAAATCTTCGAAACACCGTCACCAAATCGAGAGCCTGCGATGAACACGTTCGACAACTTGCAAAGCGAAGTCCTCAAGCTTCCTGCGTCAGACCGCGGTCGAATGGCGATCGCGGTCTTGGACAGTCTGGACGATGAACCGACTGATGAACTGGTTGCAGAAGCGTGGGCGGGTGAAGTGCTGGCTCGTTCCGCCGCCTACTCACGAGGCGAACTACATGCAGACGACTGGCGCAAAGCCCTGCAAGACATCGAGTCCGATCTGAATGAGGCGTCGTCGTGAGCCTGCCTGTTCCGTCAGAACAAGCGGCGCGCCAATAAAAAAGTAGCTTGGGATTCCATCCCGAGCCGCAGCGGGCACCAATCCCTCCAACGCAAAGACCCGCCGTCAAAAGCGAGTCTCACTGGAGCCGCAATTGGTCTCCGGACTGGCAACGAATTCAGCAGACGATCGCCCCTCTGTTCCGAGTTGCCGAACGATGACATCGCAACTCGTCTTCAGCCGCTTTGCCGATCATCAATACGCTGCCCGAACCGACGTCATACAGGAGCTGAAGCAATGACAAAGACCCTCAAGGCAACCGTCGTCAACGGCACACTGCAACTTGAAGAGCCACTCGACCTACCGGAACAAAGCCGAGTAGCCGTCGATGTTTTGGTCGGCGAGGACGCCTCTCGCATTGAGATAACTCCAGAAGCCCGACGGCGAGCGTTCAATGCATTCGTCGCCCTCGGAGACCGACTTCAATTGCGAGTCGGCGAACATCTCACTCGGGAGCAAATGCATGTTCGCGATTGACACCAATGTTTTTATCTACGGTCTCGATGTGACCAATCCCCAAAAACGGCAGACAGCGAACGGGTTGATCAGGGGACTCCAATCGGGCAGTGAAACAGTCACGCTCTGGCAGGTGCTCAGCGAATTCACCAATTGTGTTCGGCGTCTCACAACAAAAGGCCAACTCAGGCAGCAGGATCTGGTCGAAACTGTCGGACATATGGTTGAGATGTTTCCAATTGCGATTCCGCATCACACAACGGTGCTTTGCGCATTGGACCTCAGCGAGCGCTACTGCCTGTCCCACTGGGACAGCATGCTGCTCGCGACCTGCATCGAAGCGGGAGCCACGACGCTGTATTCCGAAGATCTCAGTCACGGAATGAAGTACGACTCCGTGACCGTCTTGAATCCATTCGCGTAAGACCGCGAGCCAGTTCAGACCGGAACCCAATACAACTGCCGCCCATTCCGAGAGTGTCATGATCGAGCAATTGGAGCTGACCAACTTCAAGAACTTCCGCTCGGCAACGCTGCCGCTCGGTAAGTTCACAGTGATCGTCGGCACAAACGCATCAGGTAAGAGCAACATCCGCGACGCGTTCCGGTTCGTGCATGGCATCTCACGCGGCTATTCGCTGGCGGACATCATCGGAGAGAAGTGGGGACACGGCGGTGAGCTACTTTGGAGAGGCGTCAGAGGCGGAGCACGCGAAGTGGCCTACCTCGGAGGTGAGTGCTTTCAACTCAGCCTCATCGCAAGTGATGGTTCGGAGCTTCTTCCGCGACGTGGCGCTACGTTTTCAATCACGGTGCAGGTCAAGTTCGGAGCATCTCCATCGACGATTCAATTCGGTCCCCGAGTTCGGGAAGAGTCGTTTTCAACAGAGATGGATGGCGGATACGAAGCAACGCCGTTGTCTGATGATCTTGAGCGCCTCAAGGTTGTTCGCGTCTCAAAAACAGGGAGTACCGGGAAGTTCAAGACATTTCCTAGAACTCATCCAGTCATCGGCAGCGATGTTGCAGCGTCAATGCTCGGGCAGACTGCTGACGAACTCTTGAAGCTCACGACCGACATCATTGATCCGTCGGACAAGTCACAATCAGCGACTTCACGGTTTCGCGACGTTATCCAATCGATGCGTTTCCATGATCTGAATCCGGACTCTTTGCGGATGCCGTCCACACCCGGCCAAACAGTCCTCGGTGATCGCGGCGAGAATCTGTCGTCTGTGCTCCTCGCAATTTGCGAAGACGCATCGCTCAAGGCAGCCGTAATGGAGTGGTTGCGACAACTCACTCCGCTTGATGTTGTCGACTTCGAGCTTGAACCCGATGCGGCAGGACGGGTGCTAGTGGCACTCGTTGAAGGCAACGGCAAGAAGACTTCGGCTTACTCTGCTTCGGATGGCACGCTGAGATTTCTGGCGATGCTGGCCGCGCTCTATGGCCCGAATGCCGCAGGGTTCTATTTCTTCGACGAGATTGAAACCGGCATCCATCCGACGCGCCTGCATTTATTGATACAGCTCATCGAGCAGCGTGTCGCGCGAGGCGATGTGCAAGTCGTCGCGACGACGCACTCTCCGCAGTTGCTTGGACTGCTGAGTGAGGAATCTCAAAACGCAGCCGTGCTGACCTATCGCCTCGAAGGTCATCTCGAAGGTCACATCAAGCGGATCATGGACATCCCGAATGCGGCAGAGGTGTTGAAGAATCAAAGCCTCATGCGCCTGCATGAATCCGGTTGGCTAGAGAACGCGGTCGAGTTCCTCGAAGGCGAGGAGAACGACGAATGAGAGTGCTTTTGATCGCTGAGGACTTTCGGAAGGACCGTTACATCCTCGAACCAGTGCTTAAGAAGTTGATCGCTGCCGCAGGACTCACGAAGGCAAAGGTTCAAGTTTGCGTTGACCCGCTGCTCGGCGGAATCGGCGAGGCCCTCAAGTGGGAGCGAATCGACGAGATCATCGGGATGTACCCAATGGTTCAACTCTTCGTCTTGATCGTTGATCGCGATGGCAAAGATGGACGACGCACGGCATTGGATGACCTCGAAGCAAAGGCCAATGCTCGACTCGCAAGCACCTCGCGCTGGTTCCTCGCCGAAAACGCATGGCAGTAAGTCGAAGTCTGGGCTCTCGCTGGCATCGATAAGAAGTGGATCAAAGAGTGGGACTGGAAAGACATCCGATCTGAAGTCGATCCCAAAGAGGTCTACTTCGAGAAAGTCGCGCAACAGCGGGGACTCATGAATGAGCCGGGACAAGGTCGTACCACTCTCGGCCGCGAAGCCGCGCAAAACTACCCGCGCATCAAGACGCTCTGCCCCGAGGATATCGGCTCGCTTGAGCAACGTGTTCGCGCACTCGACGACTCGTAACTCGACGCACGGAGTGCGGCGGCGGATGGCGCGACTGCGAATGGCAAGTTGTCTGCGGCGTCTTCGCGGACTCAGCCGAAGTAGCAGTGGCGTTCGGGCTTTGCGTGCAGGGTTGCCGACAGATGCGGCGAGATTCACAACCACTTCTCGGGTAGCCTCGGAGATGCAATCCGCAGGCAGTCCCAGTTACACCCGGTTTCATGACGCTCGGCGTCGGTCACTCTCGTCTCAATCCAGTCGACTCAGCAGTTTCGGAGACTCGTATGTTGAACTTTGAATTGCCCAGTCTCGGGAAACGGCTCTGCAACGGAGTGACTCGGCGGCAGGTGTTGAGATTGGGGTCGACCGGACTGCTGACGGGGCTTTCGCTGCCTCAGTTATTGGCCTCGGAAGGGCAGTCCAAAGAACCCTCAAATGCCCGTGCGAAGTCTCTCGTGTTCGTGTTTTTAGAAGGAGGACCTCCACAACAGGACATGTGGGATCCAAAAACGGAATCGCCGATTGAGATTCGCGGTCCGTTCGCGCCGATCGCCACTTCGGTGCCGGGAACGAACTTCCTCGAGCACTGCGTCGAGTGCGCGAAGATCGCCCACAAGTTCACGCTCGTGAGAAGTCACACTCACAACGACAACGGACATGCCACTGGCTACCACTACGTCATGACCGGTCGGCGGCCTCCGTTCCCCGACGGCGAGTACCCAATCCCGACGAACGATCTTTACCCGTCGCTCGGATCGGTCGTTGCTCGCGAGTTAGGTTCGCGCGGCACCGTGCCGCCCTACATCAACATGCCGCATCCGATGTCCGCAGGCGGGCCGGGGTTCTACGGAGCCGAGTTTGCTCCGTTCGTCATTGAAGCCGATCCGAGTCAGCCGGACTTCGAAGTGAAGGATCTCGGACAAGTCGACGGACTCACGAAGTCTCGGTTTGATCGTCGTCAGAAAATGCTGCTCGGACTCGAACAGCAGCGACAGAAGCAGAAGACGGGACCGGCTCAAGCGATGTCGACTTACTACGGCAAAGCCTATGACCTCATCACATCACCGGCGGCGCGGAAGGCGTTTGATATTCAGTCCGAGCCAGTTGCACTGCGTGAGAACTACGGCATGTCTCAAGTGGGGCAATGCTGCTTGCTCGCGCGCCGCTTGATTGAAGCCGGTTGCCGCTTTGTCGGTATTGATGCCCCCGGATGGGACGTGCATTTCAATTGCTTCCCGAGCCTCAAGGGCGACTTGATCCCGCCTGCGGATCGAGCCTTTGCAGCGCTCGTGAATGATCTTGAGCAGCGCGGACTGCTCGACGACACGCTCGTCGTGATGATGGGAGAAATGGGACGCACGCCGCGCGTGAATGCGCAAGCGGGTCGCGATCACTGGTCGATGGCGCAGAGCATCTTGTTTGCCGGCGGAGGCACGAAGCCGGGGCAAGTCATCGGAGCGACCGACAAGCAAGCGGCCTATCCGACCCGCGACCCAGTCACGATCAACGACTTGCTGCATACGCTCTACACCCTGATGGGCATCGACTCCTCAAAAGAATACCCCGACCCGCTCGGTCGACCGGTGCCGATCGTTGGCGCCGGGCAGTTGATTCCCGGACTGATCGCGTAGCGATTCGTCTTTCAGAGTGAGCAACAAGAACAGCAACGCGGCGTCACCAGCAACTGAGTGACGCCGCGTTTTCTTTTATGCCTCGCACAGTCTGAATTGAGGCCAATTCGTTTAACGGCGAAGCCTCACCAATGTGGTCCGACGCTCCGCGTCGGAAGTCGCGACGCGGAGCGTCGCGCCACACTGCTCGCAAACCGACGCGCCGTGCATGTAGCAAGAAATGCACGCAGCCGTTCTCAGTCAATTCCGCCCCGCGAAGCAGGCAGACTCATCCGCCTATTCGACGAACACTGCCTCATTGAGATTGAGTACTGCCTGAGTGAATTGGACGAAGGCTTGCTCGTCAGTGCTGCCGGATTTCGACAAGCGATCGAAGAAGTGTCGCGCGGCGTCTTGCTCAGCAGTCGACGGTCGGCGCGACAAGACTCGCTCGAAGAGCACGGCAACTCGTCGTTCTTGATCGAGCGATTCTCGACTCACGATCGCGGCGAGTTGCTTCGCGGCGGTCAGCGTGAAGTCGTGATTCAGCAAGAAGAGCGATTGCAGTGACGTCGTCGAACTGACGCGCCGCGCACAGCTTTCACTGGCTTCCGTCGGGCCATCAAAGAGCCCCTGCATTTCCGGCGGCTGACCTCGACGTTGAAAGAGATAGAGACTGCGACGCGTTGAAGCCTCGCGCTGATCGAGCGGCACGCTCGTACCTCCGACCCGCACCGTCAGTCGATCAGCAGTCGCTAAGAGCGCATCGCGCAACGCTTCATGTTCCAGTCGACGCGGAACCCAGCGCGTAAGCCATTGATTGTCGGGATCCGCAGTGAGCACATCCGAAGAGCACTCGGCGGACTGCTGATAAGTCCGCGAGTTCAAGATGAGACGATGGATGTGCTTATTACTCCATCCTGACTGCACGAGTTCTGCGGCGAGCCAATCGAGCAATTCGGGATGCGTCGGCGGCGCACCTTTCAAACCGAAGTCGCTCGTCGTTTCGACAATGCCCCGACCGAAGTGCTGCTGCCAAATGCGATTCACCCATACGCGCGCCGTCAGCGGGTGTCGCGCGTCGGTCAACCACTCAGCGAGGTCTCTGCGAGTCAGCGAACGATCCCGCCATCCCGAAGCACCGGCCTCTGATGCTCGCGACTGAAAGTCAAAGCTCGTTTCAAGAATGGCCGGCAAGCCGCTCGTGACGGTCGGGCCGATCGCATGCACTTCACCGCGAATCATCAGATACGGCTTCGCTCGGCGCAGTTCATCCGGTTGATACGGCAACGGATAGAAGCCCAGTTGCGGCAACACTTCGATGCGATGCGGGCTCGTCACCGGAGAAAAGAAACCGAACGTCTGCGGCTTGCTGAGCCCCGACTTCTCGAACGCGGTCAGCTTCTTCTTCGTCTCATCGAACAGCACGCGATCGGCATCGAGCACGAACTTCTCAAGACCGACTTGCGTGTATTGAAACTTGAGATCGATGCGTCGCGCTTCGAGTTCTTGTGCGACGCTGCGTTGATCGCTCGGGATGTCGTAGACGATTCGCTCAGCTTCAGTGAGCGACTCGCGCACTTGAGCAACCATTCGCAACCGCGCCTTCTCCATCAATGAATTCTTGAGAGCATTGAGCGCTTCGAACTCGGGCGGTCGCACGGCCTCGAACTCGCGGCGATGAGCGGCCTCTTGCAACTCCAAATTCAAAGGCTGCCCGCCCACAAAGAAGCCCTGCCAGCGGTAGTAATCCCGCAGAGTGAGCGGATCGAATTTGTGGTTATGGCATTGAGCACAATTCATCGTCAGTCCGAGCACCGCGCTGCTCGTCGCATTGACGATGTCGACAAGCACGTCGTTGCGTTGCAGCCATTTGTCTTCCTCATTGCTGCTGATGCGCGCCGCTGCGAGGAAGCCCGTCGCGATGATGTTCTCATCCGAGTACGGAGTGAGTTCGTCCCCCGCGATCTGCTGCCGAATGAATTCGTCGTACGGCCGATCCGAGTTGAAGCTGTCGATGACATAGTCGCGATAGCGCCATGCAAACGGGCGCGGATGATTGCTCTCGAAGCCTTCTGACTCCGCCCAGCGCGCAACGTCGAGCCAATGTCGGCCCCAGCATTCGCCATAGTGCGGCGACGCGAGCAACTCGTCGATCAGCAACTCTGTCGCATCGGGCCGTTCATCAGCGACGAACTCAGCCACTCGCTCAGCAGTCGGCGGCAGACCGAGCAGATCGAGCGACAATCGCCGCAACAACTTTGCCCGCGAGACCTGCGGCGCGAACTTCAGTTTGTGCTTCTGCTCCTCCATCTTCGCGAGCACGAAAGCATCGACTGGATTTTTTATGACATGCTCCATCGCAACGCTCGGAATCCTCGGCTGCTGCACCGACTTGAACGCCCAATGGTTCGACGTGCCATTCACTGGCGGCAGCAAGCTCTCGTCCCAACTAACGCCTTGAGCGATCCACTCTCGCAAGAGCTTGATCTCGCTCGCCGAGAGAGGCTCTCCTTCCGGCGGCATGCGTTTGTCTTTGAGCGTGCCCTCAACCGCCCGCATAAACCGACTCGTTGCGGCCTGCTCGATCGAAACAAGCGGCTCGCCCGTCGAAGTCCCGAGCAGTTCATCCCGATCATCCAGTCGCCGCCCGGACGACGGATTGCGTCCCGCATGACACTCAAAGCATTTCGCTTCGAGCAGCGGATAAATGTCCTTCCGAAAATCAACGCGAGGTTCTGCTGCGCGTGCGGAAGAAATGCTCGCAAGCCTCACGATCAGCATCGCGGCAATTAGCCATTGGAATGGAGTTTTTCTCACACTTTGCACGGCAACGGCTCTCTCAACTGGCGACCCATAAGAGTTCCTAAAAAGCAAGGCATTCTTCGAGGGTCTCTCCCACCATCTTCAGATGCGCCGTTGCCTATAGGTCCGGTTCTTGCCTCGCTGTATGCCTCACGTGCAACACGAGTATGCGATTGGGAGCCCGAAGGATTTGATAGAAGATTCTGTAAGAATTGATGACACAGTGCCGGATGTTTGCGTCACGGCTCGGATGATATGCCGGGAATGCAAATGGCATTTTGGCGACGAGTTCAACTTGCTCCTTGATCAATCGAACGACACCTCGTGCGAGAGCCTTCGTCGCATTGAGTTCGTAGTAGTCGCCGATCGCTCGAAGCTCTTGCTTCGACCCGTTCGACCAAACTACTCCGAATACCATGTCGCAATCTCCCGCTCCATGTCTTCATGTTCGATGAAGTCACCAGCTTCGAATTGAAGCTGAGCCTGCCGTAGCGCCGCCAGAATCGAAAGCTCCTCAAGGAGTTCATTCATCGTGAGGCTATCTGGCAGTTCTTGGACAGCATCAATCACGAATTGCTTCGCAGTCATTTCTTTCCGCCTTCTTCCGTGTAACAAATCCAACAGAGGAATCGCTCACCACTCGCTCAATCTTCGAGCGGCACCGGTTGCTTAGACGATCCCCGCAAGCGGAATGCTCAGACCCGGTAACAGCGGCGATGTGTAGATGCCCTTCGTTCCAATCTCGGACTCGACGAACTCACCGTCGACGAGAGTGTGAATCGTCAGACGATGCGCGAACCGATCGACGATGACGTACTCGCGAACGCCAATTCGCTCGTACTCGTTCCGCTTCTCTTCGTAGTCGCGTTTCATCGCGGCCCATCCGGGACTCACGATTTCAAAGATGATGTCGGGGACTCGTTCAGGAAACTCCTGCTCTTCGCGATCCGACCTCAGATAGACCGCGACGTCGGGAATTCGATCCGTTTCGTCATCAATGACCGTATGACTTTCCTGAAACACATGCTGCACGAGATCGAGATGAGCGAGGCGATAGGCTCCGAGTCGATCTCGAATCTCTCCGGCGACAATGTGATGTTCGAATTCCGGCGGCGGCAGGACGACGAGTCTCCCTTCAACGCGTTCAAAGCGCCAGCGCGGATCGGGTTCGAGTTCATAAAACTCTTCACGAGTCAGCTCGATTCCGGCATCTGCTTCGGTCAGTAGCTCTGCGACTTGAGCCATAGTGCGTGCTCACAAAAGGACGAGTTGAGGACGGCAGCAAACTACAACGCAAGCTGCCCTCAATGAAGGCGATTCTCGCGGCGGCATGTGAGGCAAGTGGAGCGATCGCGACTACTGCAAGATGCCGCTGATCACTTCGCCGTGAATGTCGGTCAGTCGAAAGTCGCGACCCGAATAGCGGTATGTCAGCCGCTCGTGATCGAAGCCGAGTTGATGCAGCAGCGTTGCATGTAGGTCATGCACGGTGACTCGATTCTCGACGGCGCGGAAACCGAATTCGTCGGTCGCTCCGTAGCTCATGCCGCCGCGAATGCCGCCGCCGGCGAGCCACATGGTGAAGCCCCAATGATTGTGATCGCGGCCGTGCCCGCTTTCTGAAACCGGGGTACGACCGAACTCGCCGCCCCAAACGATGAGCGTCTCATCGAGCAAGCCGCGTTGCTTGAGATCCCGGATCAACGCGGCTGTCGGCTGATCAATCTGCCGACTCGAACTCGCAATGCCTTTGTTGATGTTCTCGTGATGATCCCATCCCCCGTGCTCCAAATGGATGTAGCGAACTCCGCGCTCGATCAAGCGGCGAGCAATCAAGCAGCCGCGCGCAAACGGGCTCGATCCGTATTGCTCATGAGTGGCCTGCGTCTCTTGCTTGAGATCGAAAGCATCACCCGCAGCGAACTGCATGCGAAACGCAGTCTCCATCGCGCGAATCCGCGCTTCGAGTGCCGAGTCTGCTCCGGTCGTCTCTAGCTGCCGTTGATTCATGCGCGTGATGAAGTCGAGCTGCCGCTCTTGCGTCTCGCGATCGAGGTTCGAGTTCCGCAAGTTGCGAATCATCTTCTCGGGATCTTTCTCCGCAGTGTTGATCGGCGTGCCTTGATGCTCGCTCGGCAGATATCCGCTGCGGACATAGCGCGTCGCGTTGCCGCCATCACTCAGCGACACAAAGCCCGGCAGATTCCGATTCTCTGTGCCGAGCCCATAAGAGACCCATGCGCCGAGCGACGGATGAATCTGATCAATGCGACCGGAGAAGAGATGATTGGCCGCCGGCGCATGATTGGGATTCCCGCCGACGACCGACTTCACAAGGCAGAGGTCATCAGCGCACTCGCGCAGATGCGGCAAGAGTTCGCTGAAAGGAGTGCCGCAATCCCCGCCCGGAATGAACTTGAACGGCGAAGGCAGCAACCCGCCGGTGACTCGCTCAGTTCTCAAATCCGCGCCCGCCGGACGTTGCCCCGCATACTTCTTGAGACTCGGCTTCTCATCGAGCAAATCGACCGACGAAGCGCCTCCGGCCATAAACAAGAAGACGACATGCTTCGCTTGAGGAGCATGAGTCGTCGTCAACCGCGCAGTCTCATCCGCCTGTAACAAATCCGTCAGAGCAAGCGTCCCGAACCCCGCCCCGAGCGAAGCCAATGCGGCACGACGGGAAACGAAATGTGAATCGTTGATCTGCATCCGGCGTTTCCTCTCGCGATCGCGGCATCGGCGGGACTCGAAACAGGAACCGCGTTCCTATCGAATCGTCTCGCACCATAGGCCCTGCTCGCGGCACGGCGGAAGTGCCGAGCGCACTCCGATATGTCGACGCCATCGACATGTCCCCAGAACGTGTCGACGTTTTTGATTTTCATCGACACGTTCTTTCGACATGTCGATGCCGTCGACATGTTCTCGGAACGTGTCGATGTTTTCGCTTTTTTTCGACACGTTCTTTCGACATGTCGATGCCGTCGACATATTCTCCAAACATGTCGACGTTTTTCCGTTTCCTCGACATGTCGCACTCTGACTCCCCTCAAACACACGCATTCAAACCGATAACAGCACTATATGAGCGAGCAGCCCGCCCCGTTTTGGTCTCCGGATCAGCCCTACAACGACCTGCCAAAGCTCCCGCCGAGAGTTGAACTCGAAACGAAGCCAATCCTGAAGCTCTGCATCGAAGCTCGAGCTGCGATCGGGGAACTCAAGAAAGCCGCCGAACTAATCCCCAATCAGACTGTGCTGATCAACACGTTGCCGTTGCTCGAATCGCAAGCCAGTTCCGAGATCGAGAACATTGTCACAACAACCGATCGCCTCTTTCAGTTTCGGGACGACGATGACAACGCCGACGGCGCAACCAAAGAAGCCCTGCGTTACCGACTCGCTCTCTTCGAGGGCTACCAGTCGCTGCAACGCCGACCGTTGACGACGAAGACCGCCGAGCAAATCTGCTCGCAGATCAAAGGCGTCGAGATGCAAGTTCGACGAGTCCCCGGCACGAAGCTCGCGCGAGGTCAAACCGGAGAAGTGATCTATACCCCGCCCGAAGGAGAGGAGTTATTGCGATCGCTCCTCGGCAATTGGGAGCGTTTTCTGCATGAAGCAAGAGACCTCGATCCGCTCATTCGCATGGCCGTCGGGCACTATCAGTTCGAGGCCATTCATCCCTTCACTGACGGCAACGGTCGCACGGGTCGAGTCCTCAACAGCCTCTACTTCATCAGCGAGGGCTTGCTGACTCTGCCGATCCTGTACCTCAGCCGTTACATCATTCGGAACAAGTCGGACTACTACGACCTGCTCTTGGACGTCACTCGGAACGCCAATTGGAACGACTGGCTGCGCTACATGCTGAAAGGCATTCACGAGACGGCTGAATGGACCATTGCGAAGATTGCCGCGATTCGTGAACTGCAAACGCAGACGGTCAGTCATGTCAGAAACAATGCACCGCGCATCTACTCGCACGAACTGGTCGATCTCATCTTCGACCGCCCCTACTGCCGCATCCAAAACGTGATCGAACGAGGCATCGCTCAGCGTCAAGCCGCGTCGACGTACCTCAAAGCACTCGTCGCTGCAGGCGTCTTGTCCGAGCGAACGATCGGCCGCGAGAAGGTCTTCATTCACGACCGCCTCATGCACGTACTGACTCGCGACACCAATGACTGGGCGCCATTCTCTGAGGTTGCGAGCAGTTAGGCGGCCAGCGAGCGTCGCGTTGTGTATGTCGAAACGGGCATTGGCCATACACAACGCGGTTTGTGTATGACGGCCTAGACACAAACGAGATTGTCGCGCGGCTCTTCAGGAATTCGTTCGGAAAAGTAGCTTGGGATTCCATCCCGAGCCGCAGTGGGATGAGGCTCTCAACAAAGTACGAGAACGCCGTCAAATTACGGCGCGGCGGATGCGTCAAAGGCGACTCGACCCGGAGAGATCAGGCAACTTTGCCGGCACGAAGCACCGAGTTCCCTACGCACACAGGCTCGCAACAAGCGAGGCGCAGAACTCAAAGGGAACTCGACCCATAGCGACCACCAAGAGTCGCTACTTCGAGAAGGCAATTGGAACTCTTCCTCTTTTTGTCGTTCATGTTTTCGTCATCCACTGTCTTCAGCGACTCGACGTTGAAACGACGAAAACAGAATTCAATGGCCGTCGCGACAGAGTCGCAACGGACGGGTCGCGATTGGAATCGCAACCTGCCTCCAATGCCCGCTCACTCCGCGAACAAGAACTCATTCGTCGCGAAGAGGCTGTGAGCGAGCAGTGACCAATTCTCGGAGCGAGCCTCGCCCGATGTGCTGCGGACGAGTTGCATTGCGTCGCTGACTTCGGCGGGAGTCGGGTCGCGAAGCAAGATGCGGCGGAAGATTGCCTTCAAGATGTCGTCATGAGTCGGCGGTAATTTTGATTGCACACTCTCAACGAGTGCCGCTGACTGCTGTGCCAAGAACGGATTGTTGAGCAAGTAGAGATGCTGCAGCGGAGTCGTTGTCGGCTGACGGATCTCGGAATGGCGCTTCGCATCGGGGAAGTCGAAGAGTCGAAAAAGGTCGTTCGGCTTCTGACGCGTGACCGTCGCGTAGACGGTGCGTCGACGGAACTTCTCGCTGTCGAGACCGACCGAGACGCCGCCCATTTGCACGTCGAGTTCACCGCTCGCAAAGAGCACGGCGTCGCGCCATGACTCGGCTTCAAGACGGCGGCGGTTCATGCGCCATAAGTGGCGATTGTCGGGATCTCGATCGTGATAGTTCGTCGGTGAGTGACTCGCTTGCCGATAGGTCGACGACAGCACGATCTCGCGATGCAGCCACTTGAGCGACCATCCGGCAGCGATGAACCGAGCAGTGAGATCGTCGAGCAACTCGGGATGCGAAGGCGCGTCTCCTAAGACTCCGAAGTTGCCGGGAGTCGTCACGAGCGGTCGGTCAAAGTGCCATCCCCAAACTCGATTGACGATGACGCGCGCCGTCAGCGACGCAGCATCTTTCACAATCGAATCAGCAAGCTCGCGCCGACCACTGCCCGACTGAAACGGCTTTGCCTCGCGCGGAGCGAGCACTTCCAAAAACCGACGCGGCACCGTCTTGCCGGGGTTTGCAGGATTGCCGCGAATGAAGACGGGCAAGTCTCGAACTTGACCCGCGCGGTAATCAAGCAACGTCCATGAAGCATCGTTGCCGTCGATCCATAACCCCGCGTCGCGCACGCCATTGGCGATCGGCCCTTTGAAGAGTTTCTCGAAGCGTGCTTTCCACTCTTTGAGCGTCGTCTCCCAGCGCGCGACTTCCGCATCGAACGATGTAAGATCTTTTACTCCCTCATCCATCGCGGTCTTGCGATGCTTCTTCGCGTAATCAAACCGCAGTTCAAGATCGATGATCTGCCGCTGCACTTCAGTCAAAGCAGCGGCCTCTTCCGAACTCGTTTCAACGAGCGGCCACTCGACCATTTGCGTGCTCGCAAGCACTCCGGCCAGCGCGTAGTAGTCCTCTGTCTTGATCGGGTCGAACTTGTGATCGTGACAGCGAGTGCAAGCGACCGTCAGTCCTAAGAAGGTGCGAGTGACCGTATCGAGCCGCTCATCCCACTCATCTGCAACGATGACCGAGATCACGTCCGCCGCGAGCTTCGGCTCTTTGTGATAGACCGGCGAGAGCCCCAAAAAACCGAGCGCCGCTCGCTCGGAATGAGGCACGTCCATCAAGTCCGCCGCGAGCTGCCGCCGCACGAACTCGTCATAAGGCAGATCATTGTTGAGCGCGTCGATCACCCAATCGCGATAACGAAACGGGAAGCGCGGCGGCTTGCACGTCGCTTCGGATGTCGGCTGATCTTCGGCGTACCGCGCAAGATCGAGCCAATGTCGTCCCCAACGCTCGCCGTACTGAGGCGACGCCAACAATCGTTCGACCAATCGCTCGTAAGCATCGGGCGCGTCATCTGCGACGAACTCTTCGACGTCTTCAAACGACGGCGGCAGGCCCATCAGATCGAGCGAGACCCGTCTCATAAGCGTGCGACGGTCAGCTTCAGGCGCGGGCCGTAGATTGGGACTCTGTCCCGATCCGTCTGCAGACTGCGCGTCGATCGTCGAGTCGATTGTGCCATCGGAACTCGGTCTTCGATCAGGCTCCACTCGCGAGCGGATCGGGACGGAGTCCCAATCTACTTGTCGCTCTAACTGCGCCAGCACGAACGCATCGACCTTGCGGCGCGGCCATGCAGTTTTTCTGACATCCCCCGCCGCGCGTTCGCGTGCCGGTTGAAAGGCCCACCATTCGCGCCCGCGCTCAATGTCGACCGGTCGCGGCTTCGCGTTCTCCGTCGCATCCGAGTCCGACGGAAACGCGGCACCCCGAGCGATCCAATGTTTGAAGTCCGCAATGACTCGCTCCGGCAACTTGCCATCCGGCGGCATCTCAGAAACGACGCCCGACCAATTGACGGCCTTCAGCAGCAAACTCTCCTCGGGCTTCCCGAGAACGACTGCCGGTCCCGAATCACCGCCCTCAAGCAAGCTCGCGCGACGATCCAGTCGCAAGCCGCCTTTCGGCTTCGATGCCGAATGACACTTAAAGCAACGCTCGACGAGCACCGGTCGAATCTTCTGCTCGAAGAAGTCGAGATCCGATTGCTCTGCCGCAACTGCCGCTTGATCGGCAGACGCAAAGAGAAACAGCAGACCGCAAGAAGCTGTCGCTAAAGCGGCTCGAATCATGTGAGTCTCGGAAGATGAAGAAGCGGGCTCGTGCATGTCGTCGCGCTGACATGCTGTGACGAGTCGGGTCGTATCGCGTCTTCAAGCTCATCCGCAAGAAGCCGCAATGACGGCGACGTGAGGCACGAACCTATCTGAAGAATGTTCGCCCTCGGCCGTCATGCACTCAGAGAACGCGGACGGCCGAGAGCGGCCATCTTACGAACACATTCTCCGTTGCCGCTTGCCGATGCTCCGGCTCACTTCGCTGCCGGCACAGCTCGCAATTTGCGGCGCACGACTTTGCCTAAGAAGTTGCGCGGCAGATCGCCCGCAACAACTTCGACGATCTTCGGTCGTTTGTGCTTCGCGAGATGCAGTTCGGTGAAGGCATCGAACTCCGCGCGGCGAAATTCGACTCCCGGCTTCAGCGAGATGACTGCCTTCACGATCTCACCCGCAGTTGCGTCGGGTTCGCCGATGACCGCAACGTCTGCCACTCCCGGTGCGTTGCGCAAGACGGGTTCAACGTCCGCCGGATAGACGTTGAAGCCGGATGTAATAATTAAGTCCTTCTTGCGATCGACGATGCGAAAGAAGCCGTCCGCGTCGCATGTGCCTAAGTCGCCCGTATGCAGCCATCCGTCGCGAATCGTCTGCCGAGTCGCTTCCGCATCGCGCCAGTAGCCGAGCATCACTTGCGGCCCGCGCACGAGCAGTTCGCCAATCTCACCCGGTGCGAGTTCCGTTTCTCCATCTTCAGCATCGACGATACGAATTTCGGTCTCGGGCAACGGTAAGCCGATCGTGCCCGGTCGATCGCTGCCATCAAGCGGTCCCGTCGTAATCACGGGGCTCGCTTCCGACATGCCGTAACCCTCGACAACGATCGCTCCCGAGTAGCGAGCGAACTCATCTGCGATCGCGCGATCAAGCGGTGCTCCGCCACTGATGACGTACCGCAAGCCGCGAAACTGAATCGGCTTCTCGCGCAGCAGTTCATTGAGCGCCGCGAGCATTGCAGGCACAGCGGGAAAGATCGTCGGCTGAAACTGCTCAATGAGATTGATCACAACGCGCGGAATGAAGCGGTGATGCATCACGAGCGTTGCCGCTAACGCGACGCCCGACATGCAGCACGTCGTCAGCCCGTAGCAATGAAAGAACGGCAGCACGCACAGCATGCGTTCGCGCGCTTCGATCGCTCCGGCCCAGTGATAGATCTGCCATGCGTTTGCGATGAGGTTGCGATGACTGAGCGTGACCGCCTTCGGATGCCCCGTCGTTCCGCCCGTCGGCAAGATGTAAGCGGGCTCTTCGGTCGACTCGGGACGCAACGGAATGAAGTCCGGATCACTCGCTTCAACTTGATCGGCCAGCGCGTGATGGCTCGGATGATCGGGAGTCGGCCACTTGCCCAATCGGCGCCAGCGAGCAAACGCGTAACCGAGCTTTTGCCATCCGGGCAGCCGATCGTTGATCGTTGCGAAGAAGAGGTGCTCGGGTTTGTGCGTGCCGCTCACGATCAACGGCGCGAGCACATCGAGCACGACCGCAAACCGACACTGCGTCGTCTTGACGAGCGCATCAACTTCTTCCGCGACCATTAGCGGACTGAGTGCAACCGCAACTCCGCCGGCCATCCAAATGCCGTTCAGCACCCATAGATACTCCGGCAGATTCGGTAGCAAGATGCCGACGCGCTCGCCGGGCTTCAGTCCGAAGCGAACGAGCATCGAAGCGACGCGCCGCGCGTTGTCCGCCACTTCGGCATAGGTCACGGTTTGATGGTAGTAGCGGCAAGCAATCCGATTCGGATGCCGATGCGCGGTGCGGTCCAATAGCCCCCATGCGGGCAACGGCGGAATCGTCAACGACTTCGCGACGTTCGCCGGATAGTGGTCGAGCCAATTGCGCTCGGCGTTTGCGAGTGGGGTTGCCGCGAGCATGACTTTCTCCCGGTTCTAAGCCGTAACGAGCCCATCAGAACGACGGCCCGCAGGTCGAGAAGTGAAACCGAGTGCGAAGCAGTGGCCGGCATCAGAAACCGGCACATGACGAATTACGCCGTTACGACTCTAAGCCTGAAGTCGAATCGCGCGAGATAGCAAACTCATGCGCGTCGTCGCGATCGTGCATTCAAAGGCCGAGTAATCCGAAAGCACTGAGTCGGCCCGACTGTCAGTTCAATCGCTTTGTGTGTTGTCGCTCGCCCGCACAAACGACATGCGACTGGCGCGAAAAGTAGCTTGGGATTCCATCCCGAGCCGCAGCGGGACGACGTTCACATTCA
>CAZNMS010000038.1:0-32172 GCA_964573505.1 uncultured Planctomycetaceae bacterium
GAGCCGCAGCGGGACGACGTTCACTTTCACAAGTTGAATTAGCCGTCACGCGGGACTTCGCAGTCTCGTTTTCATCCCACACAACATCCTTCGGACATTACGAACTGCCTTCGACCACAAAGCCCGCCCACAAAACGCACAATCTTCGGGCTCAAGTGACCGAGTCGCGTCCCAATCCTCACAACGAAAACCCTTCGAATGAATTTGCCGTCGGCAGTGTGACAACGATTCTGAAGCTCTCCGACATCGCACTCGCCGAACGGCTGATGAATGAACTCTCAGAACCGCTCGGTGCGCGAAACGTGATCGAGACGCCAATGGCATTCGGCAAGCGGCCTTCAACTTCGCTGTCCCATTCAGAGAGCCACTCGGCTCCGTCGAAATACGAGAACGAGACCGACTCAATCTCGGGAGCGAGCACTTCCGACTTTGAAGCCGAGAGCGCGAGATCTGTATTGGTCCCGGCGAGCGAGAGCGACAAACGATCGGCGGACACTCGCGTCAATCCCGGACTGCCGCCGGTCGTAAGCCCGAACATCGTCGCCAAACTGCCGCTGCCGTCACCGAGGAAGTACGCGACTCCTTTTGTGTCGCTCGACGAGAACGAACTCGCAGCGGCATCGGCTTGCCCGCGCTTCAGTCGATCCGGTCTCACGACGTGCATGACGAGCGACGTGCTATCTCCAAAAACGCCGAGCGCCTGACCCGAGTACGCATCGGTCAACAACATCGGTTGAGGCGGAGTCGTCGGAGTCGATGACGACCCCGCCGCGCCAGTGCCTGAAGTGCCGCCGCTCTGACTCTGCCCCGAGTTTCCGCTTCCGGAGTTTCCTTGAGCGTTGCCGGACTGCTGCGAACCGCTGCTCTGACCGGTCGAGTCCGCGTCGGTCGTGCTCGTTGTCGAATCGCTCGACGAAGACACTTTCGGCTTCGCGCGATAGATCGCCGAGCGGATGTCTTGCGACATGCGATTGAAGACCGCTCGCGCAATCTGCGATCGAGTGACCTCTTCTTGTCCCGACAGCGAGAAACGCCAATGCAGATCGAGTGCAGTAAATAATACACCCAGCAACATGACGGTCATGCCGAGTGCCAGCAGCAACTCAAGCAACGTGAAGCCGTTGAGCGAGGCCGCATTGCCGCTACGTCGGAACGTCTTCATGGCGTAGCCCCCGCATCAGTGTCCGTTTCCGTCGTCGCCTGAAACACAAGCGGATCGCGGATCAATCGCGAGATCGAATAGCTCGTCGAAGCAAGATCGTTCTGCTTGAAGTACTTCACGGTTACGGTGACGAGCAGCAGATCGGCATGCGGTCCCGGTGTTGATGTCAGCGACCAGTTCCAATTCTCATCGTCTTCAAACGGTTGCCCGTCGATCGGCTGCAGAGGCTCGACAGCCGCCGCCACTTCATTGAGCTTCGACTCGCACCGCAAGATGGCATGCGTCAGCAATCGTGCCTGCACCGCCGCCGACATCCCGTTGTTCGACAACTGACTCAGCGCTGCGAGTGCTCCAATAAAGATGCCGAGTGAGATCACAACCTCCATCAACGAAATGCCCGCGCGCCCCGTCTCGCGGCAAGCGGTCAGTCGTTGATGAGGGCGATTCGTGAGCATGGAACTCAGATTACTTCTGCTGTCGGAAAGAGATCTCGTTGAGCGTGTTGCGACTCAGTGACGTAGGCGAGTCGCTCCGCGACTCGCCGCCTGAATTGCGGCCCTCGAGTACTACTGGTTCGCGATTTGTTGTCTGGTTGCTCGTTGTAGGACGTGTTACATAGTCGCCTTTCGCTCTGCGAAAGGGATTGTCAGCTTTTGCTCCGCAAAAGCTTCCTTTCGCGGAACGAAAGGCGACTATCGGATGCGGTTTCGCTGCGTCGTTTAACGGCTAGCCAAAGGCGACGACGTTCGTTTGGCTCGCGACCAAAAAGACAACGACGCCTAAACCGCATCGCCACTCTAGTTCGTCGAAGTCACCGTCACCCCGCCGGTGATGTCTCGCACCTTGATGCGACGAGTCGTTGACGTCTCATCGACAATGTTGAACTCCGCGTTCGTTGCCGTGCCATCGGAATAAAACAAGATCGGTGCGGACCATGCTGCCTGAGTGAACTCATTCGGCAGTCCGACGAGAAAGTCAGGATTCACGGCCTCACTGGCATTGCTCAGCACGTCTTCGAAATAGAGGCCCGCAGGTAGTTCGCCACTTGATTGACCGCTCGCACTGACGGGCTGATTGCCACTTGCCGCCGAAGCACCGGCAGCACTTTCGTAAGGCACTCGAATGAACTTGCGACCGCCGGGCTCAAACCGAAATTGAAAAACGATGTCTTGATCGAGCGCCAGAATCCGAGTCCCCGCGACCATCTGCCGCACCTCTTCCGCAGCAGCTTTGACGCGATACTCCTGATGCAACCTCATGACCGGCGACCATCCAATCGAGGTGATGATCACGATGATGCTGATCGCAATCAGCATTTCGAACAGCGTGAATCCCCCGCGCTGATCGCGCGAGCGAATCGCACTCTGTCGGCCTCGGCGGATAGTCGGTGAGACTTGCATAGGAATGAGTCAGTGAGGACTTACGGTCCAATCTTCGATCGGCAGGTGCGGGATCTTTTCGAAGTCTTTGAAGTTGCGAGTCAGCAGGGTCATGCCTGACGACAGCGTGATCGCACCGATTCTGAGATCCATCGAGCCGATTCGAATCTTCTGCCGTCGCAGCTCTTCGAACGTATCGATGGCAGCCTCGCCGTAACCAAGAACATTGGATGTCGAGTGACATTGAAGAAGACCTTCCAATTTCAGGAGTCCCACTCCAACACCGTTCTCGTCCTTAGCCTGTGATACGAATGACATCCATCCTCGAACTTGCTCGGCGAAAGACACGATCGTCACATAGAAGTCGTCTTCGTCATACTCGGCCATTCGATGGACGATGTTCTCGTAGGCCAATCCGCGTCGCGATTGGATGATCGAGAGATGATCGGTATCGAGCACGAACATCGCTTACTCCGGCACATATTCTTCGGCGTCGCGGATTTCTTTGCCTAAGCGAATGATTTCTTCGAAAACCGGATCGTCTTTGAACGTGCCGGTAATCTTCGAAATCCAATCCTTCTTCGACCCGCCGTTCTCGATTCTTGCCTTAAGCAGCTCAAGTTCCGTCTCCAGCTTATTCATGCGTTGTTCGAGGGTGAGTTCCATGCCATCTCTCCATCGTGTGAGTGAAATCTGCTTCCGCACTTCTCTGCACAGCGGATGTAGTGCGAACTACAGCTTCTGATTCCAATTCGTGATGTCGTCATCGGTGCCGTCTTGCTTATCCGGGCCGATTGACCAAATCGCGGGCTTACCGCCGGGAGTCGCGCGATTGCCGCTCGCGGGGTACTCGTACTGCAGCGGGTTGCCCCATGCGTCGCTCGGGATCTCTTCGACATAGGGCTTCAACGCGCGGCCGTTCTTGTCGGTGCCGGGGTTCAAGAGAATGCCGACAACAGTGTCAGCTCCGCCTTGCGGATATTCGCCGTCGTGATCGACCGCGAAGTACTTCACAGCGTCTTCGAAGCCTTTGATCTTTGCTTGCGACGCTTTGATCTGCGCGTCTTGTTGACGCCCGAGTAACTGCGGCACTGCGAGCGCTGCGATCAATCCAATGATGGCCAACACGATCAACATTTCGAGCAGCGTGAAGGCCGCACGATGAAGCAGCAGCGAGGCGGGACGAGTCGGGCGGTGAGCGATACGCATTGCAAACAACTCCTGAGGAACACATCCATTTTGGGGTACGACGGACTTGCAGTCCGTCGCTTCTCACGACGATCGACGGACTACAAGTCCGTCGTACCAGTGTTCCTCACCCATTGTGGCGGCCCGCCCACTGAGGAACTCCTGAGGAAGGGGATCTAACGATCGAGAGATCACTGGCGGGATCGAAACTCAAACTCATTCGTCCCAGAAGTCCCATTCGTCCCATCGCAGCCCGACGGAGATGAAACTTCCGAGATGCTTGACACAAGAATTACATGATCGACGACGACTGCAAGATCGGAAGCAAGAGACCGGCCATCACAAACATCACAACGCCGCCCATCACGACGAGCATGATGGGTTCGATCATTCGCACGAACAATTCCAAATTGCGCGACGTTCGCGCCTCCATGCTATCTGCGATGTCGACCAAAACTTGTTCGAGGTTATTCGCTTCTTCGGCAACAGCGATCATCTCAACGGTCTCATCGGGGAACTCGCCGCAAGCACGCAGCGGTTGAGCGAGCGTCTTGCCTGCCGAGACGTTTTCACTCGCTCGCGAGATCGCATTGGACAGCACGCGATTGCCCATCGCGTCCTTTCCAATCCGCAGCGAGTTCAAGATCGGCACGCCGTTCTTCAACAGCGTTCCGAGGATGCGACAGAACCGAGCAATCGCCAGCGTGCGATAGATCCGACCGATGAGCGGCGTCTGCAGTCTCACTCGATCAAACGCCAATCGGCCTTCTTCGCTGACTCCGTACCATGACAAGACCGCAGCCGTCACGCCGAGCAGCAAGAGCATGATCAGCCCGTAACTCCCGATGAAATGGCTGATGCCAACAACCGCCGTCGTCACCCACGGTAAGCCGCCTTTGTCTTCGAACTTCTGAAAGACCGGCTCAAACTTCGGCACGAACCAAACCATCAACGCCGCGACGACCGACGTGCCCGCAAGCATCAAGAATAGCGGGTAAGTCATCGCGCCGAGCACGCGGCTCTTCATGTCTTCTTGATGCTCGGTGAATCCGGCGACGCGCTTCAGCACGTCCTCCATAAAGCTGCCTTCTTCACCGGCTCGGATCATGCTGATCGTCAAATCGGAGAAGGCGCGCGGATGATGCCGCATCGCTTCGGAGAGTCGCGTTCCGTCCGAGACTTCAGCACGCACATCCGCCAGCACCAACTTGAGCGATTGATTGCGCGACTGCCGCTCAAGCAGTTCGAGTGATCTCAGCAATGGCACGCCGGATCGCAGCAAGTCCGCGAGTTGCGAATAGAACTGTGCGAGTTCGCGATTGCCGACACGTCGACCGCGGAAGCGTTCTTGCTTCTTCGCCGCCTCCGCCAATTCGATCTTCAGCGGAAACAGTTGGCGCAGCGCGAGCGTCGAGGCCGCCGCCGACTCATTGTCCGCAGACAACAAGCCCGTGACCTGCTCACCGCTCAGCGATTTGGCAACGTACTGAAAATCAGGCATTAGTAAGGCCGGGGGTAAGAGCTATTGGGTGACTTATTGAGTTGAGGACTAAGAACTAAATCACATCGCCCTTCGTGATCCGCACGACATCCTCAATGCTCGTCGTTCCATCGAGCACGCGAATCCATCCGCTCTGACGCAGCGTCAACATGCCGTTCTCAACTCCATGAGCACGAATGCGCGTTGAGCTTGCTCGCTCAACACACAACTCGCGAATTCGCTCGTTCGTATGCAGCAACTCGAAGACACCGATTCGTCCGGAGTACCCCGTCTCGCCGCAGTCGCGACATCCGACTGATCGGCACACCTGACTGAGGTCCGCCTTCGGAAAGTCTTTCGGCAGTTCGTCCGCAGTCGGGATGTAACGTTTCTTACAAGTCTTGCAGAGTCGTCGCACCAGTCGCTGAGCCATGACGGCTTCAACTGTGCTCGCGACAAGAAACGGCTCGATGCCCATATCGACGAGTCGCGTAAAGGACGACGCAGCATCGTTCGTATGCAAAGTGCTGAAGACGAGATGCCCCGTCAGCGACGATTGCACGGCCACTTCCGCCGTCTCCTTATCGCGGATTTCTCCGATGAGGATGACGTCGGGGTCGTGCCGCAAGATGGCTCGAAGTCCGGCGGCGAAGCTCAAGCCGATGCGGCTGTGAACTTGAATCTGACTGATGCCTTCAAGCTGATACTCGACCGGATCTTCGACGGTGATGATCTTCGTTGTCGGATCTCGAATCTCAGCCAGCGCGCTATAGAGGGTCGTCGTCTTACCGCTGCCTGTCGGACCGGTGACGAGCAGAATGCCGTGCGGCAGTTTGATGAGTTCTTGAAACTCATCGTAAATCTGCTTCGGCATTCCCATTCCCGACAGGTTGAAGACCATTCGGCCTTTGTCGAGCAGACGCAGCACGATGCCCTCACCGTGCAACATTGGGATGATCGAAACGCGGACGTCGATGTCTCGGCCCGCGACGCGCAGTTCGATGCGTCCATCTTGAGGCAAGCGTTTCTCGGCAATGTTGAGCCGCGACATGATTTTCAGACGCGTGACGATCGCCGGATAGAACTGATGAATCTCCGGCGGCACGGACTGCACGCGGAGCATGCCGTCGACGCGATAACGAATCGTGAGTCCGCGCTCGCCCGGCTCGATATGCACGTCGCTCGATTTCTGTTCGAGCGCTTCGAGCAAGAACTGATTCACGAGCCGAATGACTGACGCTTGCTGCGCCATCTCGGCCAATTCACCGTCGGCTCGCGCGGCTTCAGCGAGATACGCGTCGTCGTCATCGGTCTTTTGTTTGACCAGTTCCGTAATCGTGTCACCGCCGACGCCGAGACTCTGCTTAATGAGTCGATCGAGATCAGCTTTCCGTGCCAAAACCGGATCGAGCCGCAAGCCAGTCAACGAACTCAGTTCATCGAGCGCTTCAAGATCGAAGGGGTCGCTGATCGCGACAGTGACTCGCCCATGGCTTCGGCTGAGCGGCAAGACGGTGTGACGGAAGATGGACGATGTCGGGAAAAGGTCGAGCAGTTCGCGATTGCCCTTTTCGTCTTTGAGATCAACGAACTGCATCCCGAGTTCATCAGCAAAGGCTTTGAGCGCGTCTTCCTCAGTGACAAAGCCGAGCTCGACCACTGCTTGATCGAGCCGCTTGCCATTCAACTGGCGGCGAGATTGCTCGCACTGCTCACGCGAAATCAAGCCGCGTCGAAGAAGAACCTCGCCGATATCCATGAATCACTTTCAAGTAAGCCGCTCAAGAACCACTCGGGATTAATCGCTTCGCAGCGTCAAAGTCGCTCATCTCGAAGTCCGAAGCACGAGCGACAGTTTGCTGACGATGGCCCTCAACCGACATCGCCTCTTCAAGCAAGCAATGTTCGATGTCGCAGGCGCGAAGGTGGCACGCTCAACACTCAAGTCTGCCGCATACCTCGCGCTTTATCGCCCGCGACCGCCGCCCGGACCGCCTCGACCGCCGCCCTGCATTTGTTGTTGCATCTGCATCAGGTTGCGGATGTCATCGGGACTCGGCTGAGGCGTACTCGGTCGGCTTTCTCCGCCGCTACTGCTGCTCGAACTGCCGCGACTCGACGAGACTTTGACTTTCGGCATCACCGCTCCGAGTGCCGTCTTCAACTGGCTCGTCTTCATATGTTCGAGCGACACAACTCGCACCGTTCGCTTCGAGTCGAGAGCGGCTTGATCGATCTGCTCGACCATTGCTTCAACCTGCTTAAACAACGGCTCGCTCGATGCGACGACAAGACGGTTTGAGCGAGCATCAACTCCGACCGTCATCTTCACTGACTGAGCACCGCCGCCGCCTCGACCGCCGCGACTACTGCCGCCGCCTTGCCCCATCAGCGCTGCCAATGGATTGCCCTGCTGAGCTACGCCGCGCTCGCCTTCAATTTCTTCTTTGAAGATGTCGCGCACGAGTTCGGCGACTTCCGCCAGTTCCGCATGCTTCACTTCGATGTAGCGCGGAGTCCGCTTGCTGAGCTGCTCCGGTGTCTCAGACGCATCAATGATCCGCAGCATGTCTTCGACTTCATCGACCATATGCTTCGGCCCACTCACGAAGAGTGAGTTCGTTCGTGTGTCCGGAATGATGCGCAGCGTTTGCGGACCATTACTGATCGAGTACAGCCCCGTCAGGTCCATCAATCCGCGTCCCATTGAAGAGATGCCCGACGTCAGTTCGCCGAGCATTCCGCTCGATGATCCGCCGGACGTTGAAACGCTGCTCGTTGGGAAGAGCCGCTCAAGCACCGTTGCCGACTCAAGAGCATCCGCCGAACGCAGATAGAAGACGGTCCATTCCGTCTTCGGCGGCAGAGCACGAGAGACCGACGCGATGACGTCTTCAAGCTCATCGAGAGCCACTTCGTCTTCAGACATGATCACGAGATTGCCGTCTCGGATTGTGATCAGAATCGGGATGTTCGGATCCGCCTTACGAACGACCGCTGCCGGCTCATCTGTTGAAGTCCCGTTATCACTCTGCGGCTTCAGGAGCTTGTCGAAGTCCGCATTGAGATCGTCCTTCTTCTGTGCTCCGGTTTGAGCGACTTGCTCGCCGTCCTCAACCTCTCGGCTGAAGGCGACGAATTGCGTGCGAGCAGTCCCGCCGAGTGCCGCCGATTTCCCTTCGAGCAACCCGCGAGGCCGTGCCTCTTTCGCGGCAGCCGGCTTCGATTCTTCGACCGGCTTCGACTCCTGACTCGGTACGCCGAGCACTTTGCGAAGCTTCTCGGTGCGTTCACTTTCGCCTGTCGAGCCTGCTTCGCGATCGCTCTTCTTGTTCGCTGACG
This sequence comes from uncultured Planctomycetaceae bacterium, assembly GCA_964573505.1. Taxonomy (GTDB): domain Bacteria; phylum Planctomycetota; class Planctomycetia; order Planctomycetales; family Planctomycetaceae; genus AM-0621. Next base: position 8,552 of record CAZNMS010000038.1, read on the forward strand.
GAGTCACAGTGCGGATCGGATTGCGTCCCTTTCCGCCCCATGCTTGCTCAAGCATCTTCACGAACTCTTCGGGATTGCGTCCTCCGAGTGGAATTGTTCTGACATTGCCCTGCTGGCTGCCGGCTGAGCCCGAAGCGGGATCAAGCTGTGCGAGCAAGACTTTGATTTGATTCACTTGATCGCCGGTGCCTTTAACGATCAGTCCCGTGCCGAGCGGATGAGGTTGCACGACCGGAGCCGAATTACCTTCCGAAGCAAACAGCGACTGAATCGACGCCGTCGCGGTATAGGCATCCATTCGACCGAGCGGGATCACCGCTACTTGCGAAGACGCTCCGCTTGCTCCGTCGAGCTGCTTCAGCGTGCGATCAATTTCTTGATGCACCGCCGCTGTCGCACGAATGTGAATGCGACGCGCTCTGCCGTCTTCATTCACGACCGTGCCCGGATATAGCACATTGAGCGTCTTTGTGACCTCCATTGGGTCAGCCGTCTTCAATTCATAAACATGAAAATACGGCTGCTTGCTACCGCGTCCGGTCGCTTCGTCTCCAGTATCAACATCGATCGTTTGAAGAGTCTCTTCGACAGTCTTGAGATCCTCAGCCTTTGCCGTGATGAGCAACGTATTGGTCCGCTCGTCGGTCGCGATCTGAATCTTCGCATTGGGATCTTGATTCGGAGATCGCGTTGCAGATCGGCTTGATGAAGACGACGAACTCGAACCCGCACTCACATTCTCAATGCCGCGACGCGAGAGTCCGAAGAGGTCTCGAATCACATTCTCAGCATCGAGCGCGTCGATGTGCTTGAGGACGTACTGCTTGAACTGCTTTTCTCCCGTGCTGACATTGAGGCTCGTCAGCAGGTCGTAAATCCGTCGGAGATTGCTACCAATATCCGTGATGATGATGCGATTGGCCCGATTCAGCGCAACCACTTTCCCCTGCGGTCCCATCAATTCACGCACTTCATCCGCAGCGTCGTGCGCGGTCATGCCCTCAATGGGGAGAATGACCGTTAGCAATTCATTGCGTCCGCGCTTTTGCATTTCCTCAATGGAAACGGTCGGCACCAAATTTGGCGGCACGGGCTCGTCGATATTAAGCACGACTAAGAATTCATCCCGCCGAACGAGCACATATCCCTTTTGAATGAGATACCCATTGATAACATCGAGCGCCTCGCTCGGGGTATATTCTCGCTCGTCGTAGTAATTAAAGCTGCCAGGCGGCACATCGTTGAGATCGAGTGTTAAGCCGGACGCATCGGCGAAAAGCTTGAGCACATCAACCCATGGCGCAAACCGGAAGTTGAAGGACATCTTTTCGAGCTTCTTCTTCTCACCGTTCTTGCTGCCGAATGAGAGTGTCGCAGGCTGCCCGTCGCCGTCTGTTGTCGCCGGATTACTACCGACAGCCGCAGTGTTCGCATCGGCTGACCTTCGCGCGCCTCCACCATTTCGTCCCTGATTATTCCCGCCGCCGCCGGGAGCTGCCGATCCCGGCCCTCCGCGACCAAACGTGTCTTGAAAGGTAAAGCTGCTGCCTCGCTTTTCCTCAATCGCCGTCCGCTGCTGTGAGTTTAGGATCTTCTCGGCATCCTTTTCCCGCTTGGCTCGAAGCTCTTCGAATTTCGCAGTTCGCTCTTCGGTCGAGAGGTCGCGATTTCGAAATAGTTCATCGCGCGCTTTGTCGTAATCGTCATTCGCTTTGCGAACGGCTTCCTTCTGGGCGTCAGTCAGATTCAACTGCTTTTGGAGATCTTCATTTTCGAGTGCTCGCGAACCCTGACGCTGCAGCGACAACTGTTGCAGGCGATTCCATTGCTCGGTCTTCACGATCTTCTTCAGAGCGTTTTCTTGAAAGCTCTGCATCTCGACACCGATCGTTCGCCGCTCCTCATCGTCTTTCGCATTTCGCATGCGATCAAAGAAGTCGCGAAATTGATTATTATCTCGCAGGCCATCTTGAAAGGCGGTGATCTGCTTGACTTGATCCTCAGTCAGCTTGAGTTCTTGCTGCACGTCTTCGCGACGAAGCATGAATGCTGGACTATCAAATCCGCCGCCGCCTCGACCGCCGCGACCGCCCGGCGGTCCGAACTGCGCAACGGCAATATCAGCTCCGCCAACAGCAATGGCCATTGCAATCATCCAACCAAACGATCGCAGGGTTATTCGCATGACAACGCCTTATTGAGAAAACGGCTTGAAGCCTGATTAAGCCTGAGAAAATCGCTTCGCCCGACGAGGTTTCGATTTGATACTCGTTTGACCGGCCGGAAGTTGCAGGAGACAAAAAAACTGCCCCGAAGGGACTTGAATGCCCAGTCGCCCGTCAGTCGATTCGTGATTGGCCTCGCAAAAACTCTCGCAGTTCCCCGCATAAGGTTCTCGCAAAACCCACTCGAACAACTGCTGCGACTCGCGCGCAGTCGTGCCAACAGGTTATCACGAACGAGTCTCAGTGTTGCCCCTATGAGTCGGGGTTACGACGCAATCGGTGACCCGATCCTAGTACTGGGCCTAGCCTGTCTCAAGAAGCGGTCTCTAACGGGATGTTGCGAACTGCGCGTGCAAAAGTCGCGATAGTTCGCTGGCAGCGACAATTCAACACCCTCGCGGCGGAGACGCCCAATCGACAATCCCTCATTAACCGCAGCAGCAACTGCCAATCAGTCCGGACTGTTGCACCAAAATGAGAATTCAGTGCTTGGAAGCAGTCTCGCAACCGCAAGAGCACTTTTAACTACCGCGACCACTTCTCCCTTTTAAGCCATTCAACAGAGACGTAGGCCAATTCTAGAGAGAAGCATGATCTCTTCGATATGAACGTATTAATGCGCGAGCGACTCGCCGCCGATCATTCGTCATCGGTTAGCAGTGCGAACTCTTTGGTGCGAAGAATTGCCTCTTGGGGGATCCGAAAAAGAACAAACCGCAGTTCATGCGAACTGCGGTTTGCCAAGATTCACCGAATTGTTTTCTCACGATTTACTGAATCGGAACGACAGGATTGAAGCCGCCGTCAGCTCGTTTGCCAAATGGCTCAACCTTATCAACGTCGACCGAACCGGCCCCGCTGCCGCCAACAAGATCAGAGAAGCGAGCATAATTCCCTGCATCCTTCACCGCTAAGTCGCCCGGCAATGCTCCGCCGCCCAATAATTCACTTAATCCGACTGCTGCAGTATTAAACTGCGTGAGATCAGTGGCATGCTCAGCGAACGACTCAATGATCATCTGCCAGCGTCGAAACTCCGTATCTTTTGTTGTCGGATTACCGGACTCCGGCACATCTGCAGTCTCAAGTGTCGGCTGAGCACCGTTGTTCTGACTGGTTGAAGTCTGAGGGGTTCCACCAGCAGGAATTCGTTGCTGGCGCTGAGCTTGCTGCAACGGACTATCAACGCGAACGCTGTCGTCGAGCGTCAAGTCACTACCGTGAAGAACAGTCTCATCGAAGAATGCGCGACCGAGATACTGAGTGAAGACGTTGTCGGGTTCGCCGAAAATCGTTTGGCGATCGCGGAAGAACGCACGGTCGTCGTCGGTCGAATTTGTCACTCGCACGCGGGTGTCGAAGGTCAGTGGCAAGTCATTGTCATCAGCCCACAACAGCGGGAACGTGGGGCGTCCGCGGACATCCTGAGTGCGGCCTGCCGCTTGATCCTCAAGGCGGTCGAGGTGAGCGAACGAGTCCGACGTCGAGAATCCGAACTGTCGCACTCGGCGATCGGCAACCGGCGGAGCCGCGGTGATATTGATTCCCTGAATTCGCTCACTCACAAAATTGCTGACCGTGGGGTCGAGCTGACTAAATGGCGCGATCCCCGGAGCCCAAACTGTCGAAATGTTGGTAAAGTTGCGATTGTAGGTAATTGGGCTTGCAGAGAGTTGAAGTGCTTGTGCTCCCAGCAAGCTAGTGCGGGGCATGACACCTTCCAACGCATCGCGAATTGCCTGAAATGTATTGAGTACCGAGTCATAGCGAGTTGGGTCAGCCTGACGGTCGAACCTCAAGACGCGCGACACCTGCAGATTATTCAATTGGGCATTCGTTGGAATGACCGGCGTCAGCGCTGGGTCAAGAATAATTCGCTGCTGGCTGTTGTTGTTATTATTGTTGCCGCCACCTTGCGTGCTGCCTCCGGTTACCAAATAAACTCTCGCCAAGAATGCGAGAGGAGCGACGGTGTTTCCTGCCGCCTGCCCGGTTCCGTTCGTCGCGGCGACGTAGATGTAGTCACCGGCTCGCAACTGGGTCGTGACAGACGCTTGTTGCTGATTGTTATTGTTATTGCCGCCACCCTGAGCTTGAAATGTGAGCTGATAATACTGTGAGGCAACAGTGTTGTTATTGTTGTTGTTTCCGACCGCCGGACGAACCAGTGTGGCAGTTCCGCTGATCGGCGAGGGGCTGATAATCGCGACGTCTCGCAACTGGCTGATATTGCCAAAGATACTGTTAAAGGTCGGCGAGTTACCGGCAATAATTTGGCTGCGATTTGCTTGCAGGAATCGAATCGCGAGTTCGACTTGCTGCAGCGCGGCCATGTGATTGCGAATGACCGAGCGAGCACCTTCCGATAAGCGGGTGTCGTCGATATTGCCCTGCGTCAGCGTCTCAAGAATCGACAATTGCTGAGGGTCTAGGGCGGTGTCGAAGATGAACTGGATCTGCGGAAGGATGTTCTGAATCTCAGAACGAAGGGTCGGAATGTCAGGACGGCCGCTCGGATCGCTGTAGTCGGGACGGGGACTGACGACGTCCGCAGGAGATGTTAATTGTGCGGATGCAACGGAACTCGTTGCTACTGCCGCCACAAGGGCCACTAGCGAGTACAACCACGATTTCTTCATTCCAACACCTCGAGTGTGAGATTGCCCGCAACAGGAAAAACTGCAGGCCGTTGAACTCTACCCGGCTCTCTCACGGACGGTCAAAGGCTTTGTTGAGTGTCAAGCCGATTGAATGGTGCGGCCTTACAACCTCGGATCCCGATGTGACAAATCGGCCTCAAGTCGTTGCGGCACGCAGTTGCGACGAGCTTAGACGTCAAGGATTGATGCAAGTTGCCGCGATTTATTGTTCTGGCCTGATTTGATGATTCGAGACGACGTCCTGCGGTCTTGAGTAGCTGCGGTCAAGTCGCCGGGTTCCGACTACGTACAGGGCGGGTGAGCTTCGGCTAGGTTCATTTCGGTTTCACATTGGATCGCAGAGTCGCGGCCGTTAGGGAGCGGCGTTCTGGTTATTTCGTGACGGATTCCGCTTCCTGATGGGCGCGGCTCTGCAACCTCGCTGCGAATCATGCCAGCTTGTCCGAGCCCTACGGGTCGCGCGCAGCGTTCAGTTCTCGCCTACAGTTGCTTGATTCGGTGTAGCGATCCTGTGTGAGTCGGGAACTCCGTCTGAGTTGAGCCGCCTTTGGCGCTTTCTGCATGCCGAATCATGACGGCGGTCTCGTGCGTTGTTTGTGAACCTCGTCCCGCTGAGGCTCGGGATGGAATCCCAAGCTACTTGTTCGCATGAGTTTCTCTCGCAGTTGCTCGGCTAGGAGAACCTGCCGGAGTTGGGAACTCGGTTTGGGGCGATTCGCCTTTGACGCTGACTGCATGCCGAAACATGACGACGGCCTCGTGCGTTGTTTGTGAACCTCATCCCGCTGAGGCTCGGGATGGAATCCCAAGCTACTTGTTCTCGAAGAGCACCGAGTGACTGCTAAGTGCTGATCGCGGCAATCTGCGGTGAGATTTTCGATTAAAGCGACCGTGCCGGTTGTGCCGATAAACGAAGACGTCTGCCGTTGCGCAGGCTTTCTGGCGTTGATTCATACTTCGTTTTCGGCGAGTCGCTCATGTTTTGGATGCGATCCCTGCTGCTACTTCTGCTGGCTGCTGGTCTGCCCGGCTGTGCCATCGTGCAGGTCAGCGTCCGCAATCCAGTCGTCGGGCTCGAGAAAGTAGCGATCGCTCCGTTCTTCAATCTCTGTTCCGAACGGGCGGTCGACGGGCACGAGTTTGCCGAAGCGTATTTCACCGAACTGCAGAAGGTGCCCGGCTTTGAAGTTGTTCCCGTCGGCATCGTCGATCGCGCGATTCGCGAGAACCAACTGACGCTCGAAGGCCCCGAAGACGCGCTCAGATTGGCAAAGCTGCTTGATGTTGATGCCGTCGTTGTTGGCGCGGTGACGGACTTCGATCCGTATGTCCCGCGAGTCGGTTTGAAGGTTTCTTGGTACTCGAACCGCGAGTGGGAATTTCTGCCGACGGTGCCCGAAACCGAGCAGTCTTCAAAGGCTCGACGGCGAGCGTTCTTGCCCGAGACGGTTTCGCTCGGCGGCAATGGATCAACGCAGAGTCGCTCAGCAGTCAAAGTCGTGCGCAGCAATCAGCCGAGCGCAGTCATGCGTGCTCAATCGCCGAATGGGAAAGCTCATCCTGAATTGCGGCAGCTCTTTGATGCGGTGCCGGAAGGCAATTGGCAAACGGCTGAACGGCAAGTGGTCGAGTCCGAATCGAAGACTCGCATCGCTGCTGACGACGACTTCATGCCGCCGCGCACTGCCGTTACCTCAGCCAGTGCCATTCAGAAGTCATCTCTGCGTGATGAGCTGCAACGCGCGACTCAGTCAGCGCCGTTGCCGATGCCCGCCGCTCCGGCGCCGCGGCATGAGTTCGTCTACGAAGTCGCTCCCGGCCCGTTGTTTGGCGAGCCGCGTATCTCGCCGGACTCGAGTCATGCTCCTGTCGCGACGGTCATCGAAGAGGCCGAATTCATCGGCTTCCCCAATGGCGAGATCGTGATCAGCGAACCGGTTCCGGTTGCTCCGCATGTCGTCTTCATGCCCGACACAGAGGGCAACTTGATCCCGGTTACGTTCGAGCCTCAAGAGGTTGTCGTGACGCAGCCATTGCCGCTGCCTCCGCCGCCGAGCCCGCTTGTTCCCGAGATCAGTGCGACGACGAAGTCCGCTCCTCAGCCAATGACGGCGAGTTCGAAACTGGCACTCGATGTTGATCCCGACAGCGACAAGATCGTGCCGCTGCCGTTGCCTGTGCCAGAAGTATTACAGCCTCGCAAACCGCGCCCGTTGATGGTTGAGGCCACTCAAGCATCTGAAGCGGCACAAGCAGCTCAACTGCCGGACGATCCCATTCCGAACCCGGCATTGCCGAACACAGCTCGCAAGGCGGCAACCGCTAACGAGCCTGCTCCCGAACGTCGCTCAAATTCTCAACGACCGAAAGCAGCAATTGCTGACTCCTCAGCGGCAGTGCCGAACGGAGTGAAGCCGCACGTCGAGCAAGCTCAGCTCGCTAGCAACGCAGCGGGCACAGTCTCGCTCGGACAACGTGCCTTCGATCCGCAGCAACCTTTGATGTCTTACGTCCGCATGTTCGATGCGACCGACGCGAACCTTGTGGCGCGGTTGTCTGACTACCTCGAACTCAGCGGTGAAACGCGAACCGGAGACGTCTCCGCGTTCATGCGTCGCACCGACTTTTTTCAGAAGTTCACAGCTCATGTGATGATCTCCGAGATGTTGAGTTTGCACGGCGGCGAAGCTCGTCGCCGATGGGTGCTCAAGTCGCGGCAATATCGGTGATCTGTTTTGAAGACTCGGAAGGAAGCGATTGCATCGAGGCAACCTGTCTCAAGCCATCGACTACCGACCGACGACATTGAACTCCGCCGATCTCGCAATCGCTGCATGCGATGCGAGTGACTCGGAGAAGTGACTGCTGTCGGCAGTGCTCAGCAGAGCAAAGCGCGGCAGCCGTTTTGTGTGAGTCGCGGTCATCAGAGCGCGATCAATCCAGTACTACGTCCGCCGACATAGATCGCGGTCAGGGAGACACCATGCAGCGGAGCATGAATGTTTTGGCGCTCGTCAAAGACTCGGAGCGTTACGTCTTCCTCTACGACGACGAAAGCACCGCGACGCTGCTGCAAACGCTCGGTCGATATGCCGCCGATAAGACGTTGAGCTTTACTTGGTACGATGCCGCCGTGCTGAGCCAGAAGGTTCGCAAGCTGCGCCAAGAAGCTGAAGAAGAGCAGCGTCATTCGCGCTTCCGCGAAAGTGCTTGAGTCGGTGACGTGCGCTTGTGTCGGTTTCATGCCGACGCCTTCGGCTTGCCGTTAAACGAGTCCGTCTGCACCGCGTGAGGAATCACATCCCGATTCAGCGTCGCGTAGGTCGGACGCCTTCGTCCGACAGCGACGCAGCACGGACGTAGGCGTCCATGCTACTTAAGACGACCGCCGAGCGGCGGTGTCTTGCGATCGAGTTCTGCGAATGGGCGCCTCGGCGATGTAGAGTGTCGGATTTATTACCCCGATGAGAACGCGTCCGTCGCGACTCGGGAATGAAGAGCTTCTGCCCCGCTCGATCGCTCTCGGCAACAGCTTCAAGCTTGCATGGCGCGTCGAATTGAGGAGCCCTCTGTCCGAGATGGCGATCATCTTTTAGCGCGACGAGTGGCGCCCGTGAGAGGTGCGGTGCTCATTGAGGCGGCTGCGTGCTCTTGCGAGACTGGCGCTTTTTGATGTCGGTCGCCCCTGAGGAACACATCCGTTTTGGGGTACGACGGACTTGCAGTCCGTCGCTTCTCACGACGATCGACGGACTGCAAGTCCGTCGTACCAGTGTTCCTCACCCACTGTGCCGGCCCGCCCGGTGAGGAACTCTTCTTTCATGCGCCGCAGTTGATGGCTCGCACTCTTCTTCAAACGCGAAGGATCACGATATGCCCGTCATTCCTCAGTTGCAGCAGGACAACGCTCAATTCACGACGTGGCGCCGCGAACTGCATGCTCATCCTCAGACGGCCTTTGAAGAGACGTTCGCTTCTGACTTCATCGCGCAGCGGTTGACTGAGTTCGGCATCCCGATTGTGCGCGGGCTCGCGAAGACGGGAGTTGTCGGATCGCTGACGGGGCGAAACTCGGGCAAAGGCGAGATCACAGCGATCGGTCTGCGAGCGGACATTGATGCGCTCGACGTCACGGAAGAGAACGATGTCCCGCATCGCTCAATTAATCCCGGCAAGATGCATGCCTGCGGTCACGACGGGCATACGACGATGCTGCTCGCGGCCGCGAAGCATCTCGCGGCGACGCGCAACTTCGCGGGCACGGTCCACTTCATCTTTCAGCCGGCTGAAGAGAACGAGGGCGGCGGACGCGTGATGGTCGAAGAAGGTTTGTTCGAGCAGTTCGACTGCCACTCGGTCTACGGCATGCATAACTGGCCGGGATTGCCCGTCGGCGAGTTTGCGATTTGTCCCGGTCCTTCAATGGCCGCGTTCGATGTGTTCGAGATCAAAGTGCGCGGCAAAGGTTGTCACGCAGCGATGCCGCATAGCGGAGTCGATCCGATCTTGATGACATCGCACATCGTCACAGCGCTGCAGGCGATCGCGAGTCGGCAAGTCAATCCGCTTGAACAAGTCGTTGTCAGCGTCACTCAGTTTCATGCGGGCGATACATGGAACGTGATTCCTCAAGAAGCCGTGCTGCGCGGCACAGTGAGAACGTTTCGCTCGCACGTGCAAGATCTTGCGGAGTCGTCGATCAAACGCATTGCGACTTCGATCGCGGAGTCGTTCGGCGGATCGGCGACGGTTGACTATCAGCGCCGCTACCCGGCAACAATTAATACATCTCGCGAGACTCAGTGGTCGCTGCAAGCGGCGGGCACGGTCGTCGGAGCAGACTTCGTCGACCCGAATCCTGCGCCATGTATGGGCGGCGAAGACTTCTCATTCATGCTCCGCGAGCGACCGGGTTGCTACGTGTGGATTGGCAATGGCCCGAATGCCGACGGGCGCGTGCTGCATAACCCGCGCTACGACTTCAACGACGACATCATCCCGATTGGCGCGAGCTATTGGGTCAAGCTCGTTGAGCAACTGCTGCCTCTCACGACGCAGTGATGCTCACGAGGCTTTCACACTCGCGAGCTGTTGTTGAACCCACTCGATCTGTGCCGCCGTGAGTTCGGGAGTGATCGGCTTCGAGTACTTCAACGAGTAGTCATAGCCGGCGCGGTCATAGGTCGAGTCGAAGACGGCTTGCAGATCGAGCAGCACGTCGGGATCGCCCTCGGCAAGCGGAATGGGGATCGTCGGCAGACGGCGTTCGAGCGGCCATGAATAGACCTCAACTTTCGGACGTCGATCAACTCGCGTGACGAAGGCGTAGAAGTCGCCTTTCGGCAGCGATTCAACAGTCGGCAATCGCTGCCCGCCGCGCAAGAGATCGAGCTCGACCAAATTCGAATTGCTGTGCAGCACCTGATTGCGCTTGCTGAGGTACTCGGTGCGACCGTCGCGCGAACTCTTGTTAGTCGGCGAGAGCAGTTCGATAACCGTGACCGCTTCATCGCCATCGCGCGAGCGAATCACGAGGAAGGGCTCTTCGATTGGGTCGACTTCGGGAAACGTGAGGATCGTCGGCTCGGCCGCAACGGCGACCATTCCGTCAGCCGAGTCGCGCCATCCATCTCTTTGAACGATGGCGAGGTCCGGCGCGACGATTCGAATGAGGTCTCCGTCGTCCCGAGAAACGTAGACGTTCTCTTCGATGTCGATGACATAGCGCGGACGAACTTGCCTCGTCAGCGCTGCCGCCACTTCAGGAATAAACGTCGAATGGAACCCTCGCCATTTTTGGCACTCGATGAACGGGTCAATTCCGGGGAAAGGTGAAGGCATCGCGAGATCCAAAATCAGGAACGAAGGATGTAGCTGCAATTACTCGACCGGTCATGAATGTCTTCATCGGAGGCGAGCGTCACAAGGCCGCTCTGATCACGTGAGACTTGCTGCTGACTTCATGACGCTCGGACTCAAGTGACTTACGGTCGCGCACCTTTTCATTTGCAGCGCGGATTACTGGGCCGCGAGGGCGAGTGCTCCGAGTTCGCCGGCGCGTTCGCCGAGCAGTGATGGCTCAATGGCGACGCTGTCTGCCGGGAACATGCGGATGCGCTGACGCACGACTTCGCGAACTCGGTCGAAGAGCAGTGATCCCATTTCGGCAACTCCGCCGCCGACGACGACGAGTTCGGGATGAAGCACGGTCGCGACGTTTGCGATGCCGATGCCGAGATATGTTGCGGCGCGCAAGATGGCATCTCGAATCGCTTCATCGCCTGCTTCGGCAGCAGCGATCATTTCGCGCGTTGTGACGGCTTCCGTATGACCGTTGACGAGCGCATGCAGACGCGGCGCGAGACCGATGCGCATGAGTCGCTGACCTTCAAAGGCAATCGCGGGACCGCTCGCAAGAGCTTCGAGGCAACCGTGATTGCCGCAGCCACAAAGAGGGCCGTCGGGCATCACGGTTTGATGGCCGAGTTCGCCGGCAGCTCCGAGTGGCCCCAATCGCAAGCGGCCCTCGACGACAACTCCGCCGCCAATGCCGGTGCCGATGCCGAAGAAGGCGAAGGTCAACTGAGGCCGATCGCGTCCTCGTCCAAACTTGAGTTCGCCGAGAGTTGCGGCGCGAGCGTCGTTCAAAATGCGAACGGGGCAACCGAGTAGATCGCTCAGCGTTCGAGCGGCGAAAACTTCGCGCCATTGAGTCGGCATGTTGGGTAAGAATTTTGTCACCCCCGCCGCGACATCTACAAGCCCCGGCACTCCCATTCCGACGGCGACCGGTCGACCATTGGCTTGCTGAGCGAGTTGCTCAACGAGTTTGGCGATGCGCTGTAGGACGGCTGCCGGTCCTTCATGCGACATCGTCGGAACGTGCCCTTCCGCGACGATCTGCCCGGTCGACGTGCCAATCACCGCTTTGATTCCGGTGCCGCCGAGATCTACTCCTGCAAAGAGTGCGTCCATAAGTCGCGTCCTTTCGAATTGGGACATGCTGATCGCCGATGTGAAGGCGCCGCCTTATAGCAAGTTGATCACAGACTGCCCCGGCAAGAGCAGGCATGAGATTCGACTGGAATCCGTGAGAGGGCATGCTCAGAATCCCGCCCCTCGCGCAGGCCGAGTCTTTGTGGATTGCGAATCCTTCGCGACTGAATTCTGTGTACGGCGTCCTCGCAACGAGGACTCTCGCAGCAGATTCGGATCGGTGCGACTCGTCTCTGACGACCAATCGTTGCGTCGCTGAGGCGTGCTACCCGCTGCGGGTCGGGATGGAATCCCAACCTACTTGCACATAGAGCAAACATATGAGCCGACTGGCGACTCTTGATCGACTACGGACTTCGATTCCGGTCATCGCTCCGTCGATGCTGAAGTGCGACTTCGGCAACCTGCATCGCGAGCTCGAATTGCTCGATGCCGCTCATTCAAGCGTCCTTCACTGGGACGTTATGGACGGGCACTTTGTCCCGAATCTGTCTTATGGCCCAATGGTGATTGAGCGCTGTCGTCCGAGGACGAAAGCCATCTTCGACGCCCACTTGATGATCAGCGACCCCGAGAAATATCTGGGCGAGTATCTCAAGGCCGGCTGTGACTGCATCACCTTTCACATTGAGGCCGTGCCCAATCCCGCTCCGTTGCTCCGCAAGATTCGCGAGCACGATGTCGTTCCCGGATTGGCTTTGAACCCCGGCACTCCCGTCGAACGGATCGCTCCGTTTCTGAGTGAGTGCGATATGGTGCTCGTGATGAGCGTTGAGCCCGGCTTCGGCGGGCAGAAGTTCATTCCGAGCGCACTCGAAAAACTGAAGGCAATCCGGCAGATGACTCCCCCGGAACTGATCCTGTCGGTCGATGGCGGCATTGGGACATCAACCATTGCTGACTGCGCGACGGCAGGCGCGGACTTCTTTGTTGTCGGCAGCGCGGTGTTCGATAAACCGGACTACCGCGCGGCCATTGCTGAGCTGACCAAACTCGGGAGTCGCAGTTAGCTCGAAACGTACCGTCGTCTGGGCGGCAGAGCCCGATCGTGTGTTGCGATCGTTTTGGCTCGGTCAGAAAGCGACGAGGCAGAGAGACTTCTATGTCTACGGTCGTCTTGGTTCGGCCAGGGTGTACCGATTTTGATGAGCAGCGGAGGTTGCAGGGTTCTTTGCAACTGCCGCTCAATTCACGAGGCCAATCCCAATTGGTCAGCGTCATCGAACAGCTCAAAGAGCTGCCAATTGAGGCCGTCGTGAGTGGCCCGTGCGAACCGTGTTTGAGCACCGCTCAAGCATTGGCGCAGGCAATCGGAGTGAAGCACAAAGACTGCGAGGATCTTGCCAACTTCAGTTATGGGTTGTGGCAGGGGCTCAATATCGACGAAGTGCGCCGCAAGTTTCCGCGCGTGTTTAAGCAGTGGGAAGACGCGCCCGAGACAGTTTGTCCGCCCGAGGGCGAGACGATTTCGGAGGTGCTCGATCGCATTCGTGATGCGTTGAAAAAGCCACTGCGCAAGTACGGCATGTTCGCCGTCGTCGCTTCCGAGCCTTTAGCGAGTCTCATAAGCTGCTCGCTCCGAGGTGTTGAGCCGGACGACGTTTGCAGCTCGCTTTTCGCGTGTTGCAAAGATGAATTGATCGACGTCATCCGTACGGGCTCGGAGAAAGACGCCGCGATATCGCCGCAACTCGCGATCTCACTGTCGGCGTTTCTATGAGGCTTCAGTTCTCGGGGATCAGTTCTCAGAGACAGTGCTTCGTGAGAACTGCTCAGCACGCGCGGTGAATAGAGTGAGTTGCGCGGCCTGAATTGAGGCGAGTAACAGTGCTCCTCTGAAGAGCGTTCGTTCGACAGAGGCAAGCGGTTCGACGGCCACTGCATCAGTGCTGACCGCGTGAAGTGAACGACTAAGGCGAGTGCATCGGTTCGCAATTCGAACGATGACAAACCGCGACGACGACGAATGACATCCTCGATGAGGCTGACAGCATGAGTGCCACTATTGCCGATCCCGCAGCGACGAAACGCGGAGTCCCCGAGGGACTTTGGATGCGCTGTGATGGTTGCGGCGCGACCGTCTATCGGCGGTCGATTGAAGAGAATCAGTACGTCTGCAACGAGTGTCAGCATCACTTCACGGTGCCGGCCCGCGTCCGCATTCAACAGTTGCTCGACACCGATAGCTTCGAGGAATGGTTCACGAACCTCGCTCCGACTGACCCTCTGAAGTTCTCCGACAAGAGGTCGTATGCCGATCGCTTGAAGGCCGAGCAGAAGCGAACGGGCGAAACCGACGCGTGCATTGCCGGTCGGGGTTACATGCGCGGTCGTCCGTTGATCCTCGCGCTGACCAATTCCGACTTCATCATGGGGAGTATGGGTTCGGTCGTCGGTGAGAAGCTGACGCGCGCGATCGAAGCCGCGACGGAAAAGAAATTGCCGCTCGTCATCTTGAGCGGTTCCGGCGGCGGTGCCCGCATGCATGAAGGCATCTTCTCGCTGATGCAGATGGGAAAAGTCTCTGCCGCGCTCGGTCGCTTTCACGAAGCCGGCGGGCTCTACATCTCGGTGCTGACGAACCCGACGATGGGCGGAGTGGCCGCGAGCTTCGCGTCGCTCGGCGACATCAACATTGCTGAGCCGCGAGCACTCATCGGCTTCGCCGGTCCGCGCGTCATTAAGGCGACGGTGAACGAGAAGCTGCCGGATGGCTTTCAAACGAGCGAGTTCTTGCTCGAGCACGGGTTCCTCGATCGCATTGTGCATCGCCACAACTTGCGTTCTGAGATCGCGCGCATCATCGACTACTGCTGCGAGTAATCGTGATTACATAGAATCGTGCTCGTCCACAAAGCGCGATTGTTGAAGTCGAGTTTGAGTGACACTTCCGCGTTCCTCTGAGGGATGCGGCGAAACGTTTTCCTCTCCCATTTGTGAGCGAGCCGAACGATGCCCCGCCTCAAAATCTTCAGCGTGCTTTCGTGTGTCGCTCTCTTGTTCGCCGGTTGCTCGGGATCGGATGACTCCGCGAAGCCGACCGCGAAGAAAGGGAAGTCGAAGTCAAAGACCGTCGCGAAAGCCGAAGCTAGCTCGGACGCGAAGACTGACGGCAAGTCGGACGATCCCGGTTTCGCTCCGGTCACATTGGGCAGTGGCAACGATGCGTCGGCGACGTCGGGCTCAACCGGTGCGAACTCACTGGATGTTCTGCCGAAGCGAGACGATGTCGTTGCCGGTTTGCAGCCCATTCAAAAGGTGCTCGTCGGCGGTTGGCAGGGACTCGTGCAGAAGAAAGCGTCTCAAGAACAACATCGTTGGTTGTGGGACTTCAAGTCGGACAAAGTGTTTCCGGCACTCGTGCTGAAGGCGCCTGAGGGCAACTACTTCGTCGAGATGCGGCTGACGTTCGATCCTCGCAAAGACAAGTACGTCATGCAGGTGACGGACAAAGATGGCAAGACGCGGAATCTCGAAGGTCAATTCACCGAAACGCCGCACGACGTGCCGAGCGATGACCCGAAGATTCTCGACCGCAAGTACAAGCTCGAATTGGTTGAGCTTGATAATGCTGATGCGCGCGAGCGGTTCCGCTTCACGATCAACCAACAAGAAAACAATCGGTATCTCGTTGAGGTCGGACGTGCTCGCGGAATGGGCATGTTCCAGTCGATCGACGTCATTGCTTCGCAGCGCGAAGGCACATCGTTCGCCCGCTCCGATTCGGACTACGGCGAGAAGACCTGCGTGATCTCAGAAGGTCTTGGAACGTCGACGGTCTCGTTCGAAGGCAAGACCTATTGGGTCTGCTGCTCGGGTTGCAAAGCAGCATTCGAGGACGACCCGAAAGGCTGGATCGCGAAGTTCGAGGCGAGGAAGAAAGAGAAGATGAAGTAAGGCCAGCGGCGGATGAGAGCGCCGCAGCGAGGGGTCGGGTCTACGAAATTTGGAAATTGGGCGGGAGAAGAATGAGTGCGCGAGGAGACGTCGCCTCCGCCCAATTTCGAAATTTCGTAGACCCGACCCCGCCGTATTGAACGTTGCTCTGTAATTGGAGTTTCACTCATTGCTCATTGAGGAGCCTGTTGTGTTAGCGAAGTTGTTGAAGCGTGACTCAGGAGTGAAGGTCGGGCCGGCGAAGCATGGGCAAGGGCTCTATGCAACGAAGCGGTTTCGCATGGGGCAGGAGATCGGTGAAGTTAAAGGGACTCTGCATAAAGACCCCGAATACGGTTCGAACTACTGCATCGACCTCGGAGCGCCATACACGCTTGAGCCCGATGCACCGTTTCGGTTCATGAATCACTGCTGCGAGCCGAACGCAAAGCTCTATGTCGTCGCCGACGATGATGCGGCGCCTGAGGACTACAAAGTCGTCGTCGAAGCCCTGCGAAACATTCAGCCGGAAGCCGAGATCACGATCGACTACGAATGGCCGGCTGATGCTGCGATCCCCTGCGGTTGCGGAGCCAATGAATGTCGCGGCTGGATCGTGACGCCCGGTGAATTGCATCTCGTGAAGAAGAAGTCGCGCTAGCTGCAGTAATCGCAAGAGCGATAGGACGCATAGGACCAATGGGACGAATAGGACATACGCCTGAGGCCAAATGGTCCTTTCGAATTTTGGGCAGAATATAAGCCGTGCAGTTTGAATTACCCCTATCTCAAGAGACTCTCGCATCATGAAGAAGAACCCCGTCAAAGCTGCGTTGAAGGCCGGTCAGCCGCAAGTTGGAACATGGCTGTCGCTCGGAGATGTGTTTGCGTCTCGCGTCATGGCGCGTGTTGGGTTTCCGTGGCTGACGGTTGATCTTGAGCATTCACCGATCGACTGGAGTGCTGCCGCCAATTGCTTCGGAGCGATCGCGGATGCTGGCTGCGTGCCGCTCGCGCGAGTGCCGCGCGGGACTCATGAGAACATCAAGCGCGTGCTCGATTCCGGTGCTCACGGCATCGTTGTGCCAATGGTCAACACGGTTGAAGAAGCGAAGCTCGCGATCGCTGCTGCGAAGTATCCGCCGACCGGCAATCGTTCGATCGGCGGTTCATTGCACGCGCTCAACTGGGGCGCGACTGCGGGCGACTACTACAAGTACGCGAACGATGAGATTCTCGTCGTCTTGCAGACTGAGTCGCCGCAAGGTGTCGACAATGCCGAGGCGATCTATTCGCTGCCCGGAGTCGATGCGATCTTCGTAGGCCCGAACGATCTGCAGTTTCAAATGCGCGGCCCAGACGGCAAAGACCCGAGCCCCGAAGCATTCGAAGCGATGCTGCAACGCATTCTGGCCGCGGGCAAGAAGACGGGGACTCCGGTCGGTCTGCACGTGCAGACTCCCGAGCAAGTTCAGAAGCGCATCGCCGAAGGATGGCAGTTCATCGCGATCGGCAGCGAACTGCGTTTCATGACGGTCGAAGCTCAACGCATCGTCTCCGCGCTGAACCTGAAGCAGTCGAGCGACCTCGCGCGGTACTAATTCGACAGCGCACCTTCGCGTTTCCGTAGCCGAGATCGTCAGATCTCGGACGCTTGAAATGCCTGAAATCTCACGATTTCAGCTACATGGTGCGCTGTAGAACTAACTCGCGACATCAAACATCTTCGCGACCAGTTGCTCATCCGGCGGCGGGGTCAGCTTTGTGACGACGATGCCCGCAACAGCCGATGCCAGCATGCCCCAAACGATCGGGTCGAAGCCGAAGAGATAGAACGGTCTCACCGAACTGATCACTCCGATCTTCGGATCGGGCATGAATGAGCCGACGATGTAGAACGAGATCAACGTGCCGCCGCCGGCCAGCATTGCCGCGATGACTCCTTGCGCATTCGCGCGGCGCCAATAGCACGCCATTAAGGCCGGAATGACGAACGTCACTGCTCCGCCGGTTCCACTGAAGACAACAAAGACTTGCAGGTACGGCACCGGTCTCACATTCATCGCAAAGGCGAAGATGCCGACGGTGATCATCGTGATGTAGGTCAATCGGCGGATCTCATAGCTCGTCGCATTCGGACGAATGAACCGCTGAAAGATGTCGCGCACGATGCCCGACGCGATCACAACGAGATACCCGCTGACCGTTGCCATCACGGCGCCAAAGGGTGCTGTAAGAACTAATCCAGCAAGTAATCCGCCGGCGGGTAAGTCGCCCGTCAGCAAGAGCGTGATGCGCGGGATGATCTCATCGGTCTTCCCCGGCGGCAGACTCGGGATCAACGCGCGGCCGCAGATGCAGATCATGATCAGCGGGATGTAGATCAAGAGGTTGTAGCCCCCGAGCAAGAAGATCGACTTGCGAATGTGAGCAGTGCTCTTCGAAGCCATCACTCGCACGATGCTGGCCGGCGATCCGATCCCCGCGAAGACCCAAACTAAGAAGAACGAGATGCCGAGCGTGACCGGCATAAACTCGCGCCCGTCCGCCGAGTAGCCCGGCCCGAACGCATAGCTGTTGCCAATGACCTCATCGGAATCGACCGAGACTTGCTGCGAGATCGCCGTGAGCGTTGCTTGCTCGAGTCCGCCGGCTGCCGGAATCGCTAGCGCGGCCAGCAGCACGACTCCGAAGAGCATCATCACGCTCTGAAAGAGATCGGTCCAAACGGCAGCAAGGAAGCCGCCAATCAACGTGTAGCCGACGACCGTCAGTCCGAAGATCACGAGCCCCATTAAATAGAGCCAATCGAAGGGCTCAGCAGCGGCATAGATCGCTTTCCCGTGCGTCTTGATGTCGTCCTTTGACAAGACCGTCGCAAGCTCGGCTTTGAACTCGGTGTCTTTGTTGAACGGCTTTCCGACAAGCGGCGTAATCGCATCAATGACGGCGTCGGGCACGTTCTGCTTGCGAAGCGCATCAATGCCTTCGGGTTTGAGTTCGTATTGATTCAAGTCTTCGCTCAGTGCGATGACTCCCGAGTTCGGCCATGCGGTTTTCATGATGACCGCTCCCGCTTTGAACTGTGCGATCATCATCGACGTCATGAACGTCAGCACGAAGACGAGCGCGACGAGTCCGACTGCGGGGCTCTTGAATCTCTCGCGAAAGAGGTCGGGAACCGTCATCGCTCCCGTGCGTCGCGAGAGTTGTGCAAGCCGTTTGCCGACGACGCCGAAGCCAGTCAGCGGCACGACCATGTAACCTGCAATCCATAGGGCGACGATCCATCCGTGCGAATAGACGAGCGACGGGAAGCCCATGAACGTGCCGCCGCTTTGCACGGTTGCCGTCAGCGCGAGCGCCCATGCTCCCAATCCGCGATTGCCTAAGAAGTAGCCTTTCAGGAACGCGCCCTTCTGTACGACTCGTTGCGCGATCGTTCCGAGCCATACCGAAGCGACGATCAACAACACGAGCACAAACAACGTTCCGTAACCGGTCGATGCAGCAGCATTAGCCAGCATATTGTTCGCCCTCCTGCTTCGCGCTTGCAGCCGATTGAGCAGTGGCAAACGGATCGTCGTCCTCTTCGAGTTCTTCACCGAGGTCCGCATCCGACATGAAGCGCAGCGCGAACAGTCCCCCAATCACAAAGCTTGCGAGCCATGGAACAACAATTCCCCAAAAGACCCACTCGGGAAACGCGATGCCTGCGAAGAGCTTCACGAACTTGAGTTCGCGACTGCGATCAAAGCCCAGTCGATAGCACGTAATGATGGTGTAGGTCAGAGCGATCGCGGTGACGCCGAGCACCGCGATGACCTCGCGGCGAGTCGAGCGAACGACTGGATCTTCATTCGATGACGACATGCGTGACTCCCAGTTGCAGAGGTAGTTCTTGATGTCCGAAGGACGTTGTGTGGGATGAAAACGAGACTGCGAGTTCGCTCGTGACGGCAGATTCAATTCGTGAAGGTGAACGTCGTCCCGCTGCGGCTCGCGATGGAATCCCAGCTACTTTCGGGGCAGCGCGACGGCTCGTTCGCGGTTCGAACGAGGGGCGAGAGTGTAGCCATGCATCAGAAAATGCCTCTGCGAGCGGCGGACAATTTCGAGGATCCCTCGAACCGCACTGCTCAGTCTCATTCCGCAAGCAGACGGCTATAAGACGCGAGGTTGAACGACGCGGCAAAGCCGCATTCATTGTGGCCCGACGCTCCGCGTCGGGAGTTGCGACGCGGAGCGTCGCACCACAGTTCGCAAACCGAAAAGAAATCGCGATCTAGTAACACGACGCGGCGAAGCCGCATCGGATGGGGCGAAAGGAACGCTGGCGCGCGGCAGATCAGAACGCACCAGCGATTGTTTTGTACGACGGACTTGTAGTCCGTCGCGCCCGATCTTCGACGGACTACAAGTCCGTCGTACCAGTCAAAACTCATCCGGTGCTCTCCGTTTCGCCGGTTCGTATGCCGTCGCCGAAGCGCGCCAGAGCCTCGCGGTTCAACGTCTCCGTTGATCCATCGTGATGAATCAGACTCCCGCCTCAGCCTCACTCAGTGAAAAGGACTTTCGAATGCTGTTGTTGTCCCGCCGCCATTGTCTCGCAGCGCTGTCACTCGCGTTGCTGGTGCCATCTGTCTCCGCCGTCGCGTTCGAACCGGCCAATGCAAAGAACATCGAAGCGCGCGGCACCTTCACGAATAGCCGCTTGCGCTTCGAACGCGAGAAGAAGGGGCACGTTGCCTTCATCGGCGGTTCCATCACCGAGATGCAGGGTTATCGCCCAATGGTCTGCAACGACCTCAAGAAGCGGTTTCCTCAGACCGAGTTCACCTTCACCGATGCCGGTATCTCGTCAACGTGCTCAACGACCGGAGCGTTCCGTTTGAAGAGCGATGTGCTCTCGAAGGGACCGGTTGACCTCTTCTTCATCGAGTTCGCGGTCAACGACGATCAAGACGCAATGCACGCGAAGCGCGAAAGTATGCGCGGGCTTGAAGGCATCATTCGCCAATGTCGGCAACACAATCCGCAGATGGACATCGTCGTGACGTTCTTCGTCAACGAAGGCATGCTCGCGAAGTTGCAGAAGGGAGAAGTGCCGGTCTCGATCGCAGCACATAGCGAAGTCACTCAGCACTACGGCGTCGCGACGAATCATCTTGCTCGTGAAGTTGCCGAGCGTATCACCGACGGTCGTCTTACATGGAAGATCTATGGCGGCGTGCATCCGGCTCCGGCCGGCAATCGCATTTGTGCCGACATGATCGATCAGATGCTGAGCGGTGTTTGGAACAAGCCGCTTGCAGCGGACGCTCAAGCAACTGCGGCAACGTTGCCCGCACCGCTCGATCCCGAGAACTACGGCGGAGCGAAGTTCGTCTCGATCAAAGAGGCTGCCATTAAGAGCGGATGGACTGTCGGAGTTCCCGACTGGACGAAGATCCCCGGCTCGAAGCGTCCGCGTTTTACGTCGATCGACATTCTCTCTGCGGATCAACCGGAAGCTGAGTGCTCCTTGAAGTTCAACGGTCGCGCATTGGGTGTATTTGTTGTTGCTGGCCCCGATGCCGGAATCATTGAAGTGAGCATTGATGGCAGGCCATTCGAGTCGCGCAATCTCTTTCACAACTACAGTGCCGGGTTGCACTACCCGCGCACGGTGATGCTGGCGACGGACTTGAAGCCGGGAGAGCACACAGCCACTTTGAAGATCGGATCCGCCAGTGACGCGCGGAGCAAAGGTCACGCAGCTCGCATCATGCAATTTTGCATCAACGAGTAACTGAGCGAGCGTCGTTCAAAACACGTGCGATGCTGAGGCCCTCTCGTACTGCTCCTTCGCGGTTCGTTGTCGGCTTGCGCATTGTAGGACGCGTTACATAGTCACCTTTCGCTCCGCGGCTGTGATCTTTTCGCCCCCGGCCTTGTGCCGGGGCACCCTCTGGGTCGCGGGGGCGATTTAATCACAGCCTCTCCGCGAAAGGGAGTTCTTGCGAAGCAAGAGCCCCGAGAAAAAATCCCTTTCGCTGAGAGGTTGTGATTTCTTAGGGGCTTGAGACTCATCCATGAGGTGCGAAGACGCTAACCCTTAAACAGACTCGCGAGATCAATCGCTCCGCGAATGAGGCCGTAGGCCGCAATCACTCCGATCCCGATCCGAGTCAGCAAGTCCCACTTCTCAGAGCCGCGCTTGCGACGCTTCTTCTTTCCGGTGCCGTCGCTGCGTTCAAACTGACTGCCGGTCTTTCGCTTCTCCAAATGCTTCTTGGGGATCTTGAGCCCCAGTCGAGTTAGCACGGGATGAAACTCAGCGTGCATCACGAGGGACTGGAATGGTTCTGACACCGTGAAGCGCACCTCAGCATTCGGCGGCAGCAGTTTCTTATCGAGAGCCTGAATGATCTCCGTTGTCAGCATCTTCGAGACGACCGATTTCCCCAGTCGGTTCTTGTGATGCACGAACCATTCTTTCTCGCCGCCGAGCATCGGGTCGGGAGCGGGGCTCGCTGCCTTCATCGTCGGATCGCTCGCATGTGCCGACTTCGGCGTCTCTGTTGCAAAGCTCGACCATGGCCCAAAAACCGGTACCGCGCTTTTGCCGATGAAGCTCAGTCGCTCGGAGTGATGACGCAGCGCAGCAAGATCCTTAATCACGTCATCGCAGCTTGAGTAACGCTGCTCCGGTTTCGGCGCGAGCATCTTTTGGATGATCAGATCGAGCTTCTCTGGCACCTCAGGATTGAGCGACTTCGCGGTCGGAAAGACGCCGTGCTCTTTGAGCTTCACGAGTTCAACAAGGCTCGATGAGCGGTACGGCAACGCACCCGTCAGCATCACGTAGATCATCGTGCCGAGCGCATAGATGTCGGACTTCAGTGAGACATCGCGGGCGTCAATACATTGCTCGGGCGCCATGTACTCGGGCGTGCCGAGGATCTCTCGCGCGAGCGTCACAGTCAGGTCGACATGCTTCATCTTCGCAATGCCGAAGTCCGCCAGTTTGCACTGACCGCAACTGCTGACGAGCACATTGGCCGGCTTCACATCGCGATGCACGACGTTGCGAGCATGCGCATGTTGCAGAGCCCATGAGCAAACCAATGCGACATGCAGAGCATCTCCGACGGGGAATTGCTTGAGCTTTCTCAGCCATGCTTCGAGCGGCTTGCCGTCGACGAACTCCATCGCGGCGAACTTCTGCCCGTCGACGTCACCGGTGCCGACGACCTTCACGATATGCGGATGATCGAGTTCCCCGAGCGTCTTCGCTTCGCGCACGAAGCGTTCCGCAAGCACTGGATTCTTCTTCGCATCGGACGACAACAACTTCAGAGCGACCGTGCGATCAAGGCTCGTTTGTCGAGCCCGATAGACCTCGCCCATTGCGCCCTGACCGATCTTGTCGAGGATCGTGAAGTCCCCAATCTCGGTTCCGCTGACGAGTCCCGGTCCAATCTGGCTGAGCCCTTCGGCATCTGATGCGTCGCGTGATGCGTCGGACTTCAGAGCAGCAACGGGAGAACTTCTCACCGGCGGAAGATCCGTCGTGCTTTCGCCTTCGAGTTCTTGCGGTCTGTGCTTGCCCGTCTTCGAGGGCAATTCGAATTCGGTAGTCGATACCACTCGTCATTCCTTTGCGACGTCACGCGACGGCTCATGCCATCGTCCGCATGTCTGGCCCACACGGAACCGCCCGGTCAAAGCGGGGCGGCATCTTGTGAGTGAGTCCGTCAAAGCTCAAGCAGCACCTCAGGTGAGTTCCCGAAGAGGGCCGCACCGGGCGGACCGGCACAGTCGGTAAGGAACACTGGTACGACGGACTTGTAGTCCGTCGAACGTCATGAGAAGCGACGGA
>CAZNMS010000039.1:0-31982 GCA_964573505.1 uncultured Planctomycetaceae bacterium
ACACGTCCCGAATTCTCGCTTGACGCCGCAGCTCTCATAGGAGCGAAAGGCGACTGGCGGGTGCCGCGTTTGTCGCGTCTGGCAGGTGACGCAGCGATGCGAAGGCTCAACAGACCCGCACAATGAATGGGACGTCAAATCTCACGGGCTCATTTCGCGAGTGATTCAGGCGAAAGCACTCGGCACTGAGCAATTAGAGGGCAAGTTGCAGGCACGAATCTCCGCGCCGGCCTTCAGTCGACCGGCGGAAGCTCGTGATTCCGCAGCCGTTCTTGAACGCGATCGCCCGATCGATGCTGCGAATGAGTGCTCTCTGACGTCATGACGTTGCTCGGCAATAAGAACGACATCGACTCAGACAACTGCTCCGCTTCCGCCAATGACTGAACCCGGTGCTCTTCATCACCTCTGCTGTGACGAGGGACGCTGCCGTGCAATTGACTAATTGGCTGTCTGAAGTGACTCACAACTGGGACCGGATCCGCAAGGACCGCGCGACTCGCAAGCACTCACAGTGGGCGAAGCGTCGTGAGCGAGCGACTGGTCCCGAGCAACTCGAACCGCGTGAGTTGCTGTCGGTCACAGCGATCGTCGTGCAGAACGAGCTCTACATCACAGCCGGAGTCAACGACTCGGTCACCGTGCGAACGGCCGTCGGCAATCCCGCGCCGGTTGAGGTTCTCGGCAACGGAGTGAAGGTCTTCGGTGCCGGGAATGTCGCGGCGAGTTCACTCGGACGCATTCGCATCGAAGCCGGAGACGGCAACAACACCATTGATCTGAGTGCGGTGACAGCAGCTCGTTTCAGCGCGTCGCTGCAAGTCATCGTCAGTGGGGGTAATGGAAACGACACCGTTATCGGCAGTCCCGATCTCGCGATATCAGTGCTCGGCGGCGACGGTGCCGACACCGTGACGGGCGGCACAGGCAAAGACACGATCGACGGCGGGAACGGCAACGACTCGCTGCTTGGCGGCACGGGCGATGACGTGCTGAAAGGCGGCGACGGTCGCGACTCGCTCGATGGCGGGAACGGCAATGACTCACTGCTCGGCGGCGACGGCAAAGACACGCTGCTCGGAGTCGCGGGCAACGACACTCTCGACGGCGGTGCCGACACCGACGACGTTCGAGGCGGCACAGGTGACGACAGCCTGCTAGGCGGCAGTGGCATCGACACCGTCAACGGAGAAGACGGCAACGACTCCGTCTTCGGCGGCTTCGACGCAGACTCGTTACTCGGGGGTAACGGAAACGACACTCTCAACGGCGAAGGCGGCAACGACACCGTTTCAGGCGAAGCCGGTAATGACGTCTTGCTCGGCGGCAACGGAGCGAACTCACTGTTGGGCGGCACCGGCAACGATCACATCACCGGCGACTCGGGCAACGACACTGCGATCGGCAACGACGGCAACGACTCGATCTACGGCGGCAGCGGCAACGACAGTCTCTTCGGGGATAGCAGCGACACATTGCAGATCGGCACTGGTAGCGACGTCGTTCGCGGTAATGCCGGTAATGACACACTCCTCGGTGGTGGTGGTCGCGACTCGCTCTACGGAGATGAAGGCAACGACCTCGTCCAGTCCGGTGATACGGACACCGAGCGGTACTTGGTGCTGACATTGGGCGACGTTTCACAAGCGGAAGGCAACGTCGGAACGACCGTCTTCAACTTCCAACTGGTGCTCTCGGGACCGGCTCCATCACCGTTCACGGTCAACTTAGCAACGACCGACGGGACAGCCTCATCGACTTCTGACTTTGTCGCCCGCTCTGGGAGCGTGCAGTTCAATCGGGGCGACGTCTCTCAGACGTTTGCCGTGACGGTCAATGGTGATACGGGCCGTGAGGCAACTGAGTCCTTCACCGTCTCCATCCTCTCAGTGAGTCGGGCATTAACCGTCGCGAGGACAACGGCAACGGGGACGATCCAAGACGACGAAATTGGCACGCCAATTCTCAATGTGGCGGGAACTGGTTCCGCGACAGCAGGACCGTTGAGCCCGCCAGATACCATCGGTGAGATCGGTCGTAATCATTACATTCAGATGACGAACGGCTTCGGCGGCAGCGTCGTCCAGATATTCAACAAGGCTGACGGATCGCAGGCATTTCCGGCGTTCAACCTGCCGCAACTGGCACCTGCAGGCAGCAATGGAGCGAGATTCGGAGCCGGTGACCCGGTCGTGTTCTATGACCATCTCGCCGATCGTTGGTTGTTGATGGAGTTCAGCAATCCGGGCAATGCGTTGTTCATCTACATCTCGCGGACCTCGACTCCGACCAATAACGCTGCCGACTGGGTCTATTGGGAAGTGCCAACTCCGCGCTTCCCGGACTATCCCAAGATCACTCTTTGGAACGATGCGTACTTCATCGGAACGAACGAGTTCGACCCGGCTGGTGAAACGGGCTACGCGCTGGATCGCACGGCAATGCTGGCGGGCAACGGCGGCATCATTAATCCCATTCGCCTGACGATCCCGGCGCGCCCCAATTGGCGACGCAGTCACGTCATGCCCGCAGATATCGACGGGCCTGCGGCACCAGCAGGCGCGCCGGGCATCTTCGTGAGGCAAGTCGATGACGAGATCACAAACCCCGGAACTGCGAATCCGAATCAAGACTTCTTAGAAGTCTTCGAGTTCCGCACCGACTTCGCGAACCCCGGCAATTCGAGCTTTACTCAGGTCGCTCGCCTGTCGATTGCCGAGTTCAGTTACGACATCGCGAACTTCCAACGCACAGCCATTCCTCAGCAAGGAACAGCACAAAGACTCGACGCCATTCCGCACTACATCATGTGGCGTCTGCAGTATCGCAACTTCGGTAGCTATGAGACGCTCGTCGGTAACTTCACGGCTGACGTTGATGGCAACGATCACGTTGGCATTCGCTGGTTTGAGCTTCGCAAGACAACGGGCGGAACATGGCAAGTCCGCCAAGACGGCACAGTAGCGCCCGATGCTGAGCATCGTTGGATGGGCTCAATCGCGATGGATGCTGATGGCAATATCGCATTGGGTTACTCCATCAGTAGCAATTCCCGCGTGCCCGCAATCGCCTACACCGGACGCAGTGCGTCAGACCCACTCGGAGTCATGACGCAGCCCGAAGTGATCGCTCATTCGGGAACGGGAGCACAAACCGTATCGCCT
This sequence comes from uncultured Planctomycetaceae bacterium, assembly GCA_964573505.1. Classification (GTDB taxonomy): domain Bacteria; phylum Planctomycetota; class Planctomycetia; order Planctomycetales; family Planctomycetaceae; genus AM-0621. The sequence goes on from CAZNMS010000039.1 coordinate 3,165, forward strand.
CGCTGGGGCGACTATTCCTCGATGTCGATCGATCCCGTCGATGGCCGCACCTTCTGGTACACGACCGAAGTCGGGAATGGTTTTCTGTGGGACACGCGCGTCATCAACTTCCGCTTTGCGCCAGTGACATCAAGTAACGGAGGTGGTGCGGCAGCATTCGCACCGTCGCTTGGCGATCTACTGGTTGGCGGAACCGGAAACGACACCCTGTTGGGGACAGATGGCGACGACTCGCTCAATGGAGAAGACGGCGACGACAGCTTGCTGGGCGGTGCCGGCGATGACGTGCTGACTGCAAGCGGAGGCAGCGACTTCACGGATGCCGGATCCGGCGAGGACACAGTCAATGGCGGTTCCGGAACGAACACACTCGGCGGCGGGGCAGACAGCGACACGCTCGTGCTTCAGCCGTTTGCCACTGGCACCAGCAATGGCGGCGGAACGATTTCGACCGACGGTGCGGACAAAGTTTTGATTCTCGGCACCGATGGCAATGACACCTTCACGATCTCTCAATCGGGCAGCTTGCTGAGGATCGCGACCACTCGGGCGACGATCACTCTCGCCGAAAGCGTTCGGGCGGTGACGATCTCGGGCGGTGCGGGCAACGATGTCTTCAATGTCTCGGACCTGAATCGCATTGCTCCTGTCGGCATCGTCTTTGATCTCGGCGACGGCAACGATCGCTTCAACGCGAACAACGCAAAGCCTCAACGAGTACCTCTGCAAGTGCTCGGGGGTAATGATAATGACACTCTCATCGGCACGGCGGGCGCTGACTATCTCTTTGGCGGAGACGGCAACGACTCAATCACCGCGAACGATGGCGATGACACAGTGAAGGGCGATGTCGGCAACGACACCATCATCGGCGGTAAGGGCAACGACAACATTCAGGGACAGTCGGGGCTCGACAGCATCACCGGCGATGACGGCAATGACACGCTCAGCGGCGGTGAAGACAACGACGTGCTCAACGGCTTCGCGGGCAATGACCTCATCACCGGTGAAGACGGCAACGACACGCTCTTTGGCGGCACTGGCAATGACCGCATCGAAGGCGGCACGGGCAATGACACGATTCGAGGTCATGAAGGCAACGACCTGCTGCTCGGCGGTGACGGCAACGACACTCTGCGAGGCGAAGCCGGTAACGACACGATCAACGCCGGAGATGGTGATGACACAGTCGATGCCGGAGACGGCAACGATCTCGCGACGGGGGGTAACGGAAACGACACCATCGACGGCGGGCTCGGCAACGACACTCTGCTAGGTGACGACGGCAACGACGTTATCACGGGCGGAATGGGCAACGACACGCTGCTCGGAGATGACGGCGATGACACACTCAGCGGCGGCGGAGCGACCGACAAAGTCGCGGGCGGCGACGGCACGAACAATCTGAGCGGCAACGCCTCGAACGAAATCGACGAGACCTTCGTGCTCAGTTCGGCGCTGATCGCGCTGCTGAATCCGATCTAAGGCGGCGGCGGTTCGCGACGCGACAACTGGTTGTCGATAGTCGCCTTTCGCTCGGCGAAAGGAAGCTTTTGCGGAGCAAAAGCCGACGATTCCTTTCGCGGAGCGAAAGGCGACTATCAGTTGCGGCTTCGCCGCACTCATTGTGGTCCGACGCTCCGCGTCGGGAGTCGCGACGCGGAGCGTCGCACCACACTGTGCTCAAGCCGACATGACATCGCGAACGAGTCGCACAAATCGGTTCAGCCCGTGTTACGCAGTCATGCAGTTCGAGACGACAGCAACTCGGGTCAATGCAGCACGGACATAGGCGTCCATGCTACGAACGGATTGGCGAGGCTTCTTCGCGATCACTCGCTCGATGACGGATCTTCAGAGTCCGCTTGCGCCAAGAGCTGCGAGTCGTCACTCGATTCACTCGGTGCTCGCTGCCAGTGGAACTCAGTGGCTTCCGTCTCATCGAAGACATGCAGTTCGGTCTCGGTGACGGAGAGCAGCGTTTGTCGGAACGTGTCGCCCTTCAACTTCACGACGAAGTCGACTTTCTTCTGAGGCTCGCCGCGCAGCGTCTTGAACGTCAGCCGGTCGCCGTCGAGATGCCATTTCTGCTCGAAGACCAATTGCGTCGCGAAGAGCCGATGCAGGCCCTGCAGTCGGCAGGTCATTGTCGCTGAGCCGTCCTCGCGAATCGTCAGCGTCCGCACGGCTTGATAGTTGTCGCTCCATGTGCCGATCAGTTGCCGTCGCACACTGTCGTCGGCGGTACTGGAAACACTGAGGAACGCAGTGTGATTCGCGGTCGCTCGCGGACGCAGCAGCATGACGCCTGTTGCGAGTTCGACGACGAGTACCGTCAGTGCAATCCATCCATGTCGCGGTTTGAGCATGTTCGCTTCACATCCTTGTGAGTGGCGAGTTGAGGGGTATTAAATATGACAGAGCAGCAGCAACTCACGCCGCTTTGGTGAGTTCAGCGTCTTGCTGAGCATTGCCTTCATTCAATGCCTGCTGAATCTCGCTCCGACCGGCGAAGTAATAGACCGCGCCAATCATCGCGATACAGATCGAAGTCAGGCGGTAAGCGCCCGCTGCGACTAATCCCAATTCCGGTGACGAGCCCGAGAGCTCGTAACTGCGTTTGACGGCGTACTCCAATCCGCCGATTCCGCCTTGAGTCGGCGTTCCATACGCGACCAATTCGGCCAATGGGATTAGCAAGATGTGAGTTGAGTACGTCGGCAACTCTGACGGTTCGCTGATGGCTCGCGCACAGAAGTAGAACGACGAGATCACTCCGAACTGCCCGAGAATGCCGATCAGGATTCCGGCAAAGATCACCGCTCGGCGCGACTGGTACATCGCGGCGGACTCAGCGATATCCGCAATCACTGACCCGATCTTCGGCAAACGCGAGATCCACTTCACAACCCGCGACTGCGAGAACATCGGATGTAAGATTAATGTCAGGATGCCAATACCGATCGCGGAGCCGATCCAAACAACTTTGTTAATGATGTGCCGGTCTTCGATGTTCTCTGGCGCAAAGAACGAAGCACCCGCGCCGACGAGCAAGAGCGAGACGAGCCCCAACATGCGGTCAAGCACGACGGTCGAAGCGGCAATCAGTCGTCGCTCTTGATGCCGTCGCACCAGTATCGCGCCTTTGACGGCGTCGCCCCCGATGTTGCCGAAGGCGATGTAATTAAACATGTAGCCGAGAAACCCGAGCCTCAGTGCGTCTCGAAAGCGGAAGTCGAAGCCCTGCGCCCAAACGAGCAAGAACCAGCGCACGAAGGTCAGCACGACCGACGTCAAACAGAGTCCGCAACCCAGCGCAAGGAAGTGCCAACTAATGGGTCGCTCGAAGAGTTCCGCGAAGCCGCTGCGATTCTTGTAGAAGAGCAGGCCGATAATCCCGAGCGCGAGTGGCCATTTCAGCCATGTGAATAGCTTGCGCCAGACTGACTCCGATCCTTGGGTCATCGACGATCCTTCTGAGACGACTGATTGAGGAACCGGAACCGGTTCAAGTCGGGCAATGTTGGCCGGTCACAAAAAAAGCCGCGCTTCGAAAACGCGGCTCTCAAAATGAGCTTCAAACAGAGTGCTAGTTCAGCTCTTTGTATGTGTCGAAGCACATGTAGCCGATAAGCCCGGCACTCACGAGAAACATGATGTCCTGCATCATTTCACCGGCGAACGGAAATCCGGTCGCCATATCAACGATGGCCAGCAGACCGACAATCGCGGCAGCGGCAAACGAACCGATCAGCATTTGCTTCACGCCGGACGTCATTACGGTCCTATCCAACGAGTTCGTAGCGGGTCAATCTGGGCCAAAAAAACAGAACAACCAAAGCGGGCCGAGTATAAGGCGACGTTCGAAATTGAATCCAGTTCAGAACTCGGCAGCGGCAGGTATTGGCTCGCCCTTGCCGGAGCAACGTGTCGCATCTGCTGTCATGTGAGCAGGGTTGCTCGGGTTTGTCGGGACAGAACGCTGTTTGGACTCCGTTGCGGAGCGATGCGAGTAGTCTCAGTCGCCTCTTTGCTGCCGCGAGTTCGAGCTGGTCACGATCTTGCTGCAGGGGCGCTTAGGCGAGCGGCAGTTGAGAACCTACCGGCGAATTCTTGTACGACGGACTTGTCGTCCGTCGGGCCTCGTCTTCGACGGACTACAAGTCCGTCGTACCGGTATCAACTCATCTGCCGCTTGCCTCACCGGTTCGCGTTCCAAACGCGGAGCACATTCTCGCCGACCACTTTGCGGATCGTTTCTTCGGAGTGTCCGCGCTGCACGAGGCCGACGGTGTAAAGCGGCCAGTTCGTCCATGAGAGACTCTGACTGGCGTTGTCCGCAGGCTGAAATGGATCAGCCGGCCAAAGGTGCTCCCAGCGAGAACCATTGCTCGGGAAGATCGAGCGGCCATCAGGGCGTTTCACGATCTTCGCTTGCTCGGCAGCGCTGTTGCGCGAGACGTAAGCGATGTCAGTGCCGATCGCGACGTGCTCTGCTCCGAACTTCTTGATCGCGTAGTCGAGATGATCAAGGAACGCGTTCAAGTCGCCTTTGCCCCCGAGGAACTTCGGGATGCAGCAAATGCCGACATAGCCGCCGGTGTCGCAGATGGCTTTGATCGTCTCGTCGGGCTTGCCGCGAAAGTGCTTGTAGAGACCGGCGCAGGTTGTGTGACTCGCGACCATTGGCTTCTGCGATGCCTTCGCCGCTTCGAGACTCGTGCGCCAGCCGGAATGCGCGACATCGACGATGACGCCGAGCCGATTCATCTCTGCGACCGCCGTATGTCCGAAGTCGCTCAGACCGCCATCGTTCGGCTCACCGGCTCCGTCACCGAGCGGGTTTCTGCGGTTGTAGGTCACGTGCATCATGTTGACGCCGAGTTGTTTGAAGACTCGGAGATACCGCAGTTCGTCGCGCACGCTCTCCCACTGCAACGCGAGCGGCACGCCATTCATCGTGAAGGCGAGACACACTTTGCTCGCCTTCTTCGCCGCAACGACATCCGCCGGAGTCAACGCCTTCGGGCAGTCCTCTTTGAGCGTGTCTGTGAGAAACGTGAACCGCGCGAGTCGCTTGATGAGCCGCAGTGGATCACTGCCTTCTTCGCCTGCGTTCTGAAAGATGCAGGTCACTCCCGCTGCATGAAAGGCTTCGAGGAACTCACGACGTTCGGTCTCGTGCAATGCGGGAGTCGTCATCGGCAACTCTTCGCGCAGATCGAGCAACTCGGCATCCGTTGCTCCGAGCTTCACGGCCTCATTGATCTGAGCGGCATCCGTCGCCCCGCGCGGCGCGAAGCCATACGCATCGAACACGAGCGAGTTCGCATGCAGTTCCAGTCCGCGAGCGAGATCTGCTTCCTTCGGCTGCAACACCGAGAGGGCCACTTTGCGAGCTTGCTGAATCGTCTCATTGGCGGCGACGAACGGAGTGTCCGCCGCATCAACTTGCGCCGGGAAGCCGTTCAACCAATAGGCCGCTGAAGCTGCTGCCGCACTGCGTTTGAAGAAGGTCCGTCGCGACAATGCCGTCCGTTGCATGATGAGCCTCTTCGAGAAATCCCTCACCGGCAGCCCGCCGCAATGAGGAAGGTGCAACTGGTACGACGGACTTGTAGTCCGTCGAGCTTCGTCGTCGTAAGGAGCGACGGACTACAAGTCCGTCGTACTCCCCAAACGCATCTCTTCCCCAAGAGAAATGAGGTTGAGGCGCGAGCGTAAGCAGGCCGCGCTCGGCTGCCTTCGCCGGCATGCCGTAGCTGAAGTCGTCCGACTTCAGATGCGCGTGCGAAGGCATCCGAATTCTGACGAATTCGGCTACTTGCTCTTCGAACGCTTCTTCGCGTTCGTCTTCTCGGCCTCGCGAGTTTGAGTCGCTGCTGCCGCTGCTGCCGCTGCTGCTTGCTCGGCAGCAAGAGCTTCCGGAGACGGCGTATTCACCGGCGCGACTTCCGGCAGGTCGAGCTTCTTCAAGACTTCTTCGTTCGCATTCAGGACGACCTTCTCGCCCACTTGAAGATGCTCGGTAACGATGATGCTGGTGTCATTAGAACTACCTACCTTGATCTCGCGCGTTTCGAAGCTGCCGTCTTCCTTCGGGATCGCGACGAAGAATTGTTCGCCCCGAGCGATCGCTGCTCCGATCGGAATTTGAATGGCCGAGTCCTGATGCTCGACGAGCAGATTCACCTGCGAACTCATGCCCGGTCGCAACTCCGGCGGCGGCGAGTGAATGTCGATCTCAACGGCGTACTCTTTGATGTGCGATGTGTAGACGCTCGTGCTCGGCAGCGGGTATTCGCTGACGGACGAGACCGTGCCGGTCAACGTGCGGTCGGCGAGTGCGTCTGTGACGATCTCGGCGGTGATGCCTTTCTTCACAAGACTGATTCGCGACTCATGCACTTTCGCAAGCACGCGCATGCGAGTCGGGTCCGGCAATCGCACGAGGATCTGCCGCTCGCGCACGGGCAGTCCTTCCGCAATCAGCAACTCGCCGTTGTTCGAGCGACGCGGGTCATTCGCGTAGACGACTTGCCCGGCGACCGGTGCATGAATCTTGCACTTCGCGATCTGCTGCTGAATCTCATCGAGCTTCAACTTGTCGAGTTCATAAGTCTTCTCGCGCGCTGACAGCTTTGCCTTCGCCGTCTTGATGTCGGCTTGAAGCTGATTGAGCATCTTTTTGCGCGTGTACTTGTCGAGCACCTTGAGCTTCGTCTGAGCGACGTCGTGCTCCTTCACGGCCTTATCAACGGCGAACTTGTCGGCATCCAATTGGACCTGCGACACATAGCCGCGCTCGGCGAGCTTGCGGCTGTATTCGAGATACTCCTCAGCGCGCCGCTTGTTTTCATTGGCGACGACGAGCGCTCCTTCAAGCGTCTCGCGCTGCTCCTTGAGCGTGCCTTCTTCGTACTCCTCCAGCGCGAGATTCGAAGCGACAAAGGCCGTCTGCGCTTCGATGAGCATCGACTCGCTGCCACTCACGACGATTTGCTGTTGAATGAGTTCTTGTCGCAGCGCCGAGTCATCGAGTTCGATCAGGAAGTCGCCCTGATTCACGCGCGTGCCTTCCGCGACGATTTCCAGAATGTTCGTGCCCGACGAGTTGCGAGACCGCACTTCGCAGCGGACTTCGACACTGCTCGAACTCTCGATCTCACCTTGCTCAAGCACGCGATTGAGGAACGGTCCGATCGTCACTTCGGAAGTGAGAAACGTCGGAGTCGATTCGCCCGTCATGAAGCTCGGCAGAATGCTCCATGCGGCAATCGTGCCACTAAGACTGAGGCTCGTGAGCGTGAAGATCGTCGCCCAACTGGACCATCCGGCGCGGCGAGTCCGCGAAGGCGCCGAGGAATGACTCGCGCGATTCGAGGTTTGATGTTTCATCGGTGAGCACCGTGAGCATTGAGGAAGGCGGGGCGTTGCAGGCGGGGAAAGCAGCTGTGATTTGTATTACGCCCCCGGCCTTGTGCCGGGGGTTCAACGGCCTTTGCGCAAGTCGCATCAAGCTGACTCGAACATGTGCAAAGGCCATCAAGCCCCCGGCGCGACACCGGGGGCGAGTTATCACAGTCTCAATTTGGGAAGCATCAGAGCTTACTTAGCCCCCGGCGCACTGTCAGCGTTCCTCTGCGAACTGCGAAGAAGTTGACGGCGATCCGTTGTGACAAATGCCTGCGACTGATGCGTCGCGGCTCAAGGATGAAGTCTTCTGTAAGTCAGCCTCTCCGAGGCGGACTCTTTTTGCGAGACGAAGCAGGGACAATACCCGCCGGTGTGAGACCCAAACTGACGTCGATCGCAACCCATTCGGGACGAAGCCGGTGAGTCATTCAATCCGGCGATTCGTGAGTGACATCGTTCTGCACGATGAGCAGCCTCGGAGAGGCTGCCCTACATCATCTGCGTGGTGCCGTCAGATGGTGGCCCGACAGATCAGGCCGATCGAACGAATGACGGCGATCCCAATTCAATTGTCGTGATGTGCGGGGCACTCGTGCGGCGAACTCAGATTTCTCGGTTCCTCGACTTGAGAGTGACTCCTCTTCCCGCCAACTTCGCGACTCGCTTTTTGATGCAGGCGGACCGCTGATTCCTGCATCGAGTCTCGACCTCGTTCTCACTTCAACTTCATGACTGGAGACCACAATGCGACGACTGGGCTTTTGGGCGTTGCTGCTGACAGGCATTGCTTCTCAAACCACTTTGCAAGCAGCCGAACCTGCCGGTGCTGTGACGACCGTCGACAAAGCCGACGAGGACTTCGCGATTCAAGGCGAGTATCTCGGCACCGCTCGCAATGCCTGCGGACGCTGTGAAGCCGTCGGCCTGCAAGTCATCGCAATGGGGAAGGGTGAGTTTCATGCGGTTGAGTATCGCGGCGGCTTACCGGGTTACGGATGGCCGATCGACGGCGAGCGCATCAAGTATCAAGGCAAACGCGACGGGCAGACCATTCAGCTCAAGAGCGAAAGCCGATCGCTGTCACTGACTGACGGCCGCGTGAGCATCACGAGTGGCGAGTGGGCCGTCGGACATGCCGCAAAGGTGACTCGACAAAGCCCGACTCTCGGAGCGTGCCCGCCCTGCAATGCGACCGTGCTCTTCAATGGCACGAACACTGACTTATGGAAAGACGGCAAGCTCGACGGTGATCTGCTCAAAGAAGGCACCGAAACGAAAGAGCCTTACGGGGATTTTCAATTACATCTCGAATTCATGCTGCCCTACATGCCGACTGCGCGCGGGCAAGGCCGAGCCAACAGCGGCGTCTACATTCAAAGCCGTTACGAAGTGCAGGTGCTCGATTCGTTCGGCCTCGATGGCATCGAGAACGAGTGCGGCTCGCTGTACCGGCAGCGCCGCCCGGATCTCAACATGTGCCTGCCGCCGTTGCAGTGGCAGACTTATGACATCTCCTTCTTTGGCCCGCGCTTCGACAGTGAAGGCAAGAAGCAGCAGAACGCGCGAATCACCGTGCTGCATAACGGCGTTGCCGTGCAGAACAACGTCGACGTCATCGCAAAGACCGGTGGCGGTGCTCAAGAAGGCCCGCAGCAGCTCGTGACGAAGTTGCAGAATCACGGAAACCCCGTCCGCTTCCGCAATATCTGGCTCGTGCATTACGGCCATCCTGCATCCGTGCCGACTCAGTCGCTCGTGAGCAAGTAATTTTGATTGCACGGGGAATCGGTCGCTTAACTCTCCGAGTCGAGTCCTCGTCGACGACGGGCTCAACTCGGAGAGTGAAGCTGCGAAAGCGCGGCCGTTTCTTGGCGAACTCGTAGCTCAGCCTCTCCGAGGCTGAGCATCCTGCAGGACGACGCTGCTGTCGCAGTCGCCGGTTCGAATTCAATGACGAACTCCCAGTTAGCGCTTTGTAAGTTGCTTCGTCACGCAGAAAAGGCAGCCTCGGAGAGACGGCCCTACGACTCTGTTCCCGCCTTGCACACGATCGAGACAACGAGCCGACGAACTGAAGGCGCGACTCCGAACGCTGCCTTCTCTTTATTAGCTCCGATTAGTGCCGATTAGCGTTCCCCTCTCTTCCTGTCCGAGTCGAAGAAGCAGCCCGTTTCGATCGTCTTGCAGCCTCATAGCGTCGCGATAGTCGACCGTTAGAATCCCGCCCCCTTTGTGCCCGACTTTTGGCGCAAGGCATTCCGGTCACGCTTCTTCTCAAGGCGACGTTTCCAATGTCGGTGATTCAAACGGACCTCGATTTCTTCCCGGCCGGCCAATCTGCGGGCGCGATTCCGTATGCGAAAGGCACTTACGCCTTCGTCAGTCTCGGCTGTCCGAAGAACCTCGTTGATAGCGAGAAGATGCTCGGCACATTGGCGATCGACGGCTACACGCTCGTGCCGAATCCCGAAGGTGCTGACTTTGTCATCGTGAATACCTGCGGCTTCATCGACAGCGCTCGCGCTGAATCGAAGGCCGTCATTCAAGAGATGCTCGATCTCAAGAAGGCCGGGCAGACAAAAGGAGTGATCGTCGCGGGCTGCTTGCCCGAACGACTCGGCGGCACGCTGCTGCAAGAGATGCCCGACATCGATCATGTCGTCGGCGTCTTCGGTCGCGATGAGATCAGCCGAGTTGCCGATCGCATGATTGGCGGCGCTCGTGAGCAGCGCGAGATTTTTCGTCCCGCACCGATCAAAGCAATGGACGACACCGCCCGGCTGCGCATCACGCCGGCGCATTATGCGTACCTCAAGATCTCTGAGGGCTGCGATCGCACTTGCACGTTCTGCGCGATCCCGAAGATGCGCGGCAAGCATCTGACGAAGCCAATGGAAATGGTCATTCAAGAGGCCAATGAGCTCGCACAAGACGGAGTGCGCGAGCTGATCATCGTCGCTCAAGACACGACCTATTACGGCCTCGATCTCTACGGCGAGACGCGCTTAGCGCAATTGCTCAAGCAGCTTGAGCAAGTCGAAGGGCTCGACTGGATTCGGCTGATGTATCTCTATCCGATCTTCTTCACGGACGAGTTGATCGACACGATCGCTCAGTCGGACAAGATCCTACCGTATCTCGACATGCCGTTGCAGCACATCAACGACACGATGCTGAAACGCATGCAGCGTCGCGTGAATCGGAAGCAGACGACGGAACTGCTCGACAAGTTGCGCGATCGCATTCCGAATCTCGCCATTCGCACGACGTTTATCACCGGCTTCCCCGGCGAGACTGACGAGCAGTTTGAAGAGCTGCGCGAATTCATTTCGGACTATCGCTTCGAGCGACTGGGCGTCTTCCCGTACTCGCTTGAACCCGGCACTCCGGCAGAGCGGCTTGAAGGTCACTTGCCCGAAGACGTCAAGAACGAGCGGCGCGACATCCTCATGGAGTTGCAGCAAGAGATCGCGTTCGAGTTTCAAGAATCGCTCGTCGGCGAAGAGCTTGATGTGATTATCGACGAGCGCGTCGAAGAAGGCGTCTATCGTGCTCGCAGCTATGCCGACGCTCCCGACATCGACGCGAACGTCATCGTCACCGGAGCCGAGCTAGAGATCGGCGATCTCGTCCCCGTCGAGATTGTTGACCGAGACGACTACGACCTCGTCGGCGAAGTGCTGTTCGAAGAGGATGAAGACGAGTAGCGGGCAGTCGCATCCTGGAGTGCTCCGGCTCGACGGAGCCCTCCGACTGAGCGGCACAACACTCTCAAGCAACAACCATCGTCGCCGCCATGATCGACGCTGCGAGTCACAGCCTTCTTCAAGACGAGCAAGCTCCCGCGAAGCCAAAACGTGACGGCGACATCGCCTCTTCATGACATCAACGTGCCGCTGAGTCGGAGGGCTCCGTCAAGCCGGAGCACTCCAAGATGATCAGCATCGCGAAGTGATCTCATCCAGCGGGTACATCGGACGCGGCACGCGTTGCCAATTGAACGCTCTCAGATCGGATTGCGTCGTGCCGGCTGAGTCCACTCGGATCAAACCTTTGCGCCAGCGCGCGAAGAACTGGAAGTTGCTCGCCGTCTTCAGCACGACCAGTTGCGCATCACTGATGTCCAATCCGAGATGCTGATAGAGCACCGGATGATTGATCGCGAAGCTGCGATGCCCGAGCAGCGCAATCCTCAACGAGCCGACCGCCAACAAAGCCGTCTGCTTCAAATCGCAAACACCTCGATCACCGAGATCGACAACGAAGCCATTCGAGACCGCCGCGACATGCCCCGTCACTCGCACGGGCTTGCTGAAGAGGTTGTCGACCTTTCCTCCAACATCGAGCGTCACGTTCGCACCTACTCCGGAGTTGATGGCTTGCGCGAGTGCTTGCGGATCAACAACGGGCAGCAGAGCGAATGCTTGCGAACCGCGTTGCTCGGTCTCGGCATCGACGAGTGCTTGCAAGATCACGGTGTTGTCGCCGGGTGCTCCGCCATAAACGGAGTCGCCCGTATCCGAGAGGATGATCAACCCTTGCTGCGCGGCGATCGCTTGCCGCACGGCATCTGCCGGTGCCACTCGTTCTGAAGCCCAAAACTGCTCGCGCAGCAGCCATGCTTTATCAGCAAGCTCATCAGCGAGTGACTCTGCTAATGCCGCGTCGTTGTCGGTATGCACGACAACGGCCCATCCGCCCTCTTTGACGTCGAGCCATGGCTGCATCGGATACGGCGACGCATCGAGCACGCGCGGACGCCGTTCAATCTCTCGCGCGAGATCGAACCATTCCTTCATCGGACCGGCTGATGTGAGGAACTGATCCTGCGGAGTAATCATCGGGATCTTGCGCCAAGCAACGGTCGGCTTGATCTCGCCATTGAGCATGCGAAACAGAACGCGCGCGGCTTTGCGACCGGTTGCCGGCGGGTCATGCGGTTGCGTCTCGTGCCCGATCAATGTGTCGGCAAGATCAACCATTCGCTGCGTGATGTTGGCGTGATGATCGAGTGCGACGACGACCGGCATCTCTTCGCCGACAACTTGCCGCACTGCATTGAGGACATAGCCCTCAACATCGTCTTCCTCAGCCGAAGCCGCCGCGCCATGCAGAGACAAGAAGACGGCATCAAGCGGCAGAGCTTGCTTTAAGCCCTCGACCAATTTGTCGGTGAGGAACGTCAGAGTGCGTGCTGTAATCGTTCCTCCAGCGCTGCCCCATGCTCGGACTATGGGAATGAGATCGTGCGCTTCCGGTTGCTCAGCTGCGACTTCGAGAAACCCGCCGATCGGCCCGACCCCCTGCATTCGTTCGGCAACTTCAGAGCCGAAGTAGAGACCGTAAGACTCGAAGTCACTGATCTCGGCAACAAGCGGGCTAAACGAATCCGTCTCTTGAGCCACTTCCGCATAAGCAATTCGCATGCTGAGCCTTCCTGAAAACGGTGCGACCGCAATCGACCGTAGCCGAAATTGTCAGATTTCGGGGTCGCCGTGACTGCGTTCGAAGTCCTATTCGTCCTATCCGTCCTATCGAACGCACCGCGTCCCGCGCACCTACTTCACATCAAGCGGCGCAGTGATCTCAAGCAGATCAATCGCCGGACGCAGATTGCAGAAGATCGTCGCGAGCCGACCGTAGGTCGTCTCGCCGGGTTTCATGTCGAGCAGCTTTGCGAGTCCCGGACCGGCAACGATTCGCAGCATTGCTCCGAGATTCACTTCGCGCAGCACGTTGTGTTCGATGAGCACTCGGCCCAATGGCGTCTTCTCAGCGAGGATCTCGTCGCGCACCGCGAGCGTCACATATTCGAGATTGAGTCGCACGATGCCGAACATCACGACTCGCTGAGTTCCGGCTTGCAGCAGCACGATCTTGCGCGAGTAGATGTTGCCGTCGAGCCGTCGATCAACGACCCGCACATCAACCGGCCCGCTGAGATAGTTCTCGATCGTGACCGTCATGTGATGATCGTGAGCCAATAGCGTCTTATGCGGCTCCGGCGTTTGCGAAGCCGGAATATGGTCAGCTCGTGCAATCAGCGATTCCGTCTCCGGAAACAAACTGACGAGAGCATTAAGTTCGTCGTGAGGATTCATGGCAGCAAACGCGAAAGTGGAAAGAGAGCCTGCAAACATCCCAATCGTCTTTGTCCCATTCGTCCCATCGGTCCTATCCGTCCTATGGAGAATGGCGGCGTCGTGCGCCTGACGTTTTTTCTACACCCTACCGTCAAGTGTACCGCACCTGACGATGCTCCGGTTCGAAGTACTCGGGCAGCAGACTGTCGACTTGCAAGAGGCCCTTACGAGTCAGCCGCACGTTGCCGTCGTCGACTTCGAGATATCCCGCTGCTTCTTGATTGCGAAACGCTTCACCGAACTCATCGAGAATGTTCACTCCGAACTTCTCTTCGAACGTCATCGCTTCGATGTGCCCCTCTTTGAGTTGCAGCACCAGTTCGCGGATGAGCTTCTGATGTGCGGTCGGCTTGAGGGCTCGATTGATAGGCAGCGTGCCGGCCTGCACGGCAGCTTGATAGTCCTCGATCTTGTCGAAGTTCTGATAATGCACGCCTTGCAGATGCCCGAACGACGAGACTCCCGTGCCGAGCAAATCCGCGCCGCGCCAGACGTTGTCGCGATAGATGAAGTGATCGGTATCGAGATCGCGGACGAGTTCGTTGCCGCTTGAGATTTGATAGCCGCTCGCGGTCAGTTGATTGATTGCTTCATTCATCCAGCGGCGCTTTGTGGCCCAGTCAGCAACGGGCGACTCAATGCCGTGCTCGCGCATGTCCTTCGAGATCAGCGTGTTGAAGGGCAATTCCATCTGATAGATCGTGACATTGTCCGGCTCCATCGTGAGCAGCTTGTCGATGTTCCGGTGCCAGTTGTCATCAGTCTCACCGATCATGCCGGCAATGAGGTCGATGTTGACCTGCGGAAAGCCCACTTGCCGCAGCCATCCGTAAGCGCGATCGACTTCGGGCGACAGATGAGCTCGACCGTTCTCTTCGAGGATCTTGTCGTCGAAGTTCTCAACGCCGAGCGACACGCGAGTGATGCCGATCTCGCGCAGCGTCTCGACCTTTTCGAGACTGAGCGTTCCGGGCTCGCACTCGAACGTGACTTCGTCCGCCGTATCCCATGAAACGTGCTCTTGCAGCTTGTCGCGCAGGAACCGCAACTGCTTCGAACTGAGGTACGACGGAGTGCCGCCGCCGAAGTACACGAACTTCAGTTGTCGGCCTTTGACCGACGGCTTCTGACTGAGCAGCTCAATCTCTCGCGCCAGACATTCGACATAGTCTTCGATCGCGCGCGCGTTCTGATTGGTGTAGACGCGGAAGTAACAAAACTTGCACCGCTTCCGGCAAAACGGAATGTGAATGTAGAGCCCGAGCGGCGCGGGTTCGCTCGGCGGCGAATCAAACGCGTTTTGAATGTCGGGCAGATTCTCGCGAGTCCACAACGAGAACGGCGGGTAGTTCGAGATGAAGTAGCTACCCACTTCAGTGGTGCTAGTAGTGTCGGTCGCCATACGCGGAGCCAATGCGAGAGGAAGTGAGTTCGAGGCGGGATGAGCGGCAGAAAGTCGGCGCAATGGTCGAGCGGGGCGGGGCCTTCAGCAAGTCAGCCTCAGCAAACGCCGCGCACCATCTTGGAGTGCTCCGCCTTGTCGGAGCCCTCCATCTCTGCGGCACAAGACGTTGTACGAACCGACGACGTCCCCGTCAGTGAATGGCCGCCCGTCGTGAAGTGCTTCGAAAGAATGCCCACTGGCGAGAGCCGATCGCGACGGTGAAGGCGTTGTCTTCCGAGAAATCGCAGTGCCGCTGAAATGGAGGGCTCCGACAAGGCGGAGCACTCCAAGAATTTCTTGCTTACTTCTTCTTGAAGAGCACGCGGACGACCGCTGCTCGCGCATCGAGCGCCAGACTGAAGAGTGCCGGCACGAAGATCAGCGTGAAGAACGTCGACACGACGAGTCCGCCGAGCGTCACGCTGCCGAGACCGCGATACAGCTCGCTTCCCGCGCCGGGCGAGAGCACGAGCGGCAGCAAGCCGAAGAGCCCAATCAACGCCGTCATGAAGATCGGTCGGATACGAGTCCTCACACTCTCGAGCACTGCGTCGCGCGGAGTCATGCCGTCTTCGCGCATATGCACGAGCGCCTGCTCAACGATCAGAATCGGGTTATTCACGACCGTGCCGACCAGAATGATGAAGCCGACCATCGTCAGCATGTCGAGCGTTTGAACTTGCCCCTTCGTGCTCAGCAACACATTCAGCAGGCCGAGACCGACAAACCCGCCGACCGCACCGAGCGGCACGCTGAGCATCACGATGAAGGGATAGATCCATGATTCGAACAGCGCGGCCATTACGAGGTATGTAATGATAATTGCCAGTAGCAGGTTCCATCGGATCGCAAGCCAAGTGGTTTTCAGCTTGTCTGCCGTGCCCGAAAGATTGACTTGATAGAGCCCGCGAAAACCGGGCGACTCTTCGAGTCCCGGAATGATGTCCTTCTGAATGCGGAGCATCGCGTCTTCGAGCGGCATGTCCGGCGGCGGAGTGACTTGAATCGTGATCGCTCGCTGTCGTTCGCGGCGGTTGATCTGCTCGGGACCGCTCGACAACGGCAAGTCAGCAATCGCGCTCAGCGAGACCACTTGCCCCGAGCGAGTCGCGATCGGCAACGTCTCAAGATCCTGCGTGCGTTGCGCGTACTCCTCTTTGCCGACGATCGCGAGATCGATCTTGTCGCCGCCAGTGAAGTAGTCCGACGCATAAGCACCGTCGATCAGCGCGTCGATCGCATAGCCAATCTCGTCCGCAGAAGCGCCTAAGTCTGCCGCTTGCTCCCAGCGCGGAATGGCATGAATTTCAGGACTCGAAAGATCGAGACTCGGTTGAGGAAAGGCTTGCGCACCGGGCACGACTCGTTGCACGTCACCGAAGACGCGAATGCCGTACGCAACAAGCTGCTTGATGTCGGGACCGGAGATCTCGATGTCGATCGTTCGTCCGGCAGTGAGTCCGCGCTCAAAGAGGCTCGTCTGCTTTGCAAAGCCGATCGTGCCGGGAATGCCCGAGACGAGCTTATTCACAACGGGCACGAGCTTATGTGCTTCGAGCGCGTTCTGAGCCCGCACTCCCATAAACAACATGCGACCGCGCGCGACATAGAAGAAGTCAGCGATCATCGGGAAGTTCGGGTCAGACGCGCGCGGGTCATCCGAGTCGATGTCCCAAAACTCGCGCGCGTTCTCTTCAACCCGACGCCCCATCGCCTCCATATGACTGAGGTTGTAGCCCGGCGGCGGATTGAGAATCGCGATGACGAGATTGCGATTGCCGTTCGGCAAGTACTCGACCTTCGGCATCAGCTTCCAACTGAGCCCAATCGAGACGACTAAGAACGCAAGCACGGTCATCAGTCGCGCGATGACGCTGTCTTGCAGACGCGCATTGAAGCCGACGATCACCGAGACGAACCAACTGCCGAAGCGATCGAGCAACGGCAGCGTGCCAAAGAGAGTGAGATGCGACTCTTCGACATCAGCGGCTTTGTAAGATGGGCACTCTTGCCCGTCCGCTTCCGTCTCGTCTGAAGAGACGGGCAAGAGTGCCCGTCCTACAA
Organism: uncultured Planctomycetaceae bacterium; assembly: GCA_964573505.1. GTDB lineage: Bacteria > Planctomycetota > Planctomycetia > Planctomycetales > Planctomycetaceae > AM-0621. Next base: position 20,232 of record CAZNMS010000039.1, read on the forward strand.
CAGGCTCGTCGTCTCGCTTCTTGAGCAACCGAGCGGCCGCCGTCGGCACAACGATCAACGCAACGAGCAGCGACAGTCCGAGCGCGAAGCTCACCGCCAGCGCGAGATCGCGGAACAACTGCCCGACTTGATCTTCGATGAAGAGCACCGGCACGAAGACCGCGAGGTTCGCCATCGTCGACGCGACGATCGCGCCCCAAACTTCCTGTGTGCCTTTGACCGTCGCATTGAGGATGTCTTCACCTTCCGAGTGATGCCGGAAGATGCTCTCGAGCACGACGATGAAGTTGTCGACGAGCATGCCGACCGCGAACGAGATGCCCGCGAGCGTCAGCACATTCAACGTGCGGCCGAAGATGCCGAGCATCAAAAACATGCCGATCATGCTCGTCGCGATCGACAGCAGAACGACGAGCGATGACTTCACGCTTCGCAGAAACAGCAGCAGCACAACGAACGTCAGCACCGCGCCCGTCACGATGTCTTCCTCAACGACATTCATCGCCGAGTAGATGTATTCGGTCTCGTCATAGACCTGAGTCAGCTCAAGCCCGCGTTCTTTGAGCACCGTTTCGTTGAGCTTTGCGACAGTCGCTTGCAGGCCCTTCATCACGTCGAGCACGTTCGCGCCGGTCTCTCGCTGCGCGTTGATCGCGATGACCGACGAGCCGTAGCGATGCACGAGACCGTCCGGCTTCTTGTAGCCCAATCGCACGGTTGCAACGTCGCGGACATAAACCGGCGAGCCGTCGCGGCGCATGATGATGGTGTTCGCGATCTGCTCTTCCGACGTGAACTTGCCGAGCGTGCGAATGACGTAGCGTCGCTTGCCCTCCCAGAAGTCGCCGCCGGAAGTGTTTCGATTCGCCTTGCGCAGCGCGTCGCGCACATCAGCGATCGTGATTTGCCGCGCGGCGAGTTGATGCGGGTCAACAACGACCTGCAATTCTTCTTCCCTACCGCCGACGACGTTTGAATTCGAAACGCCATCAACGCGTTCCAATCGCGTCTCGATGTAGTCCTCACAGAACCGCCGCAGCTTCGTGAGATCTTGCTCGGGCGGCATGAGGTCGCGGAGTTCGGGATGCTTCTCGACAAGCTCCCTCATCCGCAGGATCGAAAGGCCGGCATTGGGAGTCTTGAGAACGCGCTCGAGTTCCTTCTTCAGTTCGGGATGCTTCTGCACGGCTTCCGCGATCTTCTCCGGCTGAGGCCGTTGCGCGGTGAGGATGAACCATGCAATAAATTTGTCATTGGCGTTCGACGTCGCGACGACCGGCTCTCGCGCACTCTCGGGGTAATCGCGAACTTGCTGCAGTCGCGTGCTGATGTTGAGCAGCCCCTCATTGATCGGCGTACCGACCGCGAACTCAAGAATGACGTTGCCGACCGAGTCCATACTTTGCGAGCTTAGCTTCTGCAGTCCTTCAACGCTTTGAAGCTGCTCTTCTTGCTCTTGAACGATCTCGCTCTCGACCTCTTGAGGACTCGCACCCGGCCAAACGGTCGAGACTGTAAAGGTCGGCACGTCGACTTCCGGAGTGAGTTGCATCGGCATGCGATACAGCGCGATCGAACCGAACAACGCGAGCACGATGACGCCGACCGAGACTTTGACCGGATTACGAACAAACCATTCGATGAAGTTCATGAGGCAGAGTGTGTGAGAAAGGCAGAAAAAGTAGCTTGGGATTCCATCCCGAGCCGCAGCGGCGAACCCGCATCCCGAAATCAAAACTTCGTCGTCAAAGGCGACTCGCCTCAGCAACGACTGACGGTAAGTCGCAACACCTAATTCGACAGCGCACCTTCGCGTTCCCGTAGCCGAAATCGTCAGATTTCGGACGCTTGAAATGCCTGAAATCTCACGATTTCAGCTACATGGTGCGCTGTAGAACTAAGACGGTCTTTCCCTGCTGCTGCTCGGGATGGAATCCCAAGCTACGGCTGCGGGTCAAATCAGTTCTCGCTCTGTGCCGCAAGAACCAACCAGTGTGCCAGAGAGCGATTCGCTTCAAGACGGGAAGCAAAGGGCTCGCATCCTGATGAAGCCGCCGAGTGATTGCGCCGCTCAATCCGAGAATTCGTGCCTCGCGCCGCATCTTCTGACGGGCTGCTACTTCGTGCCGAGAAGTCGCTCGATGACGCTGTCCGTCTTCGGCTTGCACTCGCACGGCGGCAACACCTTCTTGAGTCGTTCGTCCCACTTGCCGGTTTCGCACTTTTGCTCTTCGAGCTTCTTCAAAGCCTCTGCAACCACTTTGTCATCACCGACGTTCTTCTCTTTGAGTTCCTTTGCGAGCGCCTCGCCGTAGTGATTGCGGTCAGTCTTCTTCTCGGTCGGATGACAGAGCGCGCAGCTGACTTTCTTCCCGGTCTTCAAGTACTCGGGGTACTGCTTCTCGAAGACAGCGCGGTACTTCGGTCGCGCTTCTGAAGTCGCAGGCAAAATCAGCAACAGCACGCTGCAAGCAGCGCCCAGCAACAAAGAGTGTCGCAGTGACATAACGGGGCTCCGGGACGAGTGAGGATCGGCGAGAGAAACAAGCGGACTCGCAGAATGTTGCCTGCATCGCCCCGCGTGAAGTCAGCCGATCGTGAGTAGCCGAAGTCGTGAGACTTCGGACGCAGTCACAGCGGCCCCGAAATCTGACGATTTCGGCTACGGACGATCGCGATATTGTCGCGATGTAGCATGCATTACATCGAGCAACTTCACGACCATTTCAACTCAGCCGTCTCTTGCTCGTTGCGGCTCTTGAATGCATCCGACTCGCTGATGGTTACGAAGTCGACGGGACCGCGATTGATGCAGCGCTGCTCGAACCACTGCGCCGCCCATCCGCTTCCCAGAAGCAAGACCGCAGCGATGACCGACTTCACTTCCGAACGTCCCGTCGCAAGCAGTGCCACTCCCGATCCGATCGCGCCCAACAAGAACAGCAGCATCATCAGCGCGTAACCGAGCTGCTGCTTCCAGTTGCGCGAGGATGTTGTCGGCAGCGTCGAAATCATCGCCCACTGATGCAGCGCGACGACGATCAGCACGCCCTTCGCGGCAATCATGAGTGCTCTCATCAAATCCCATCTGCCGCGCGCGCCAAAGATCGCAGTCGCGGCGAGCCCGAAGAGGAACGGAGCAAAGTACCCGGCGCGAACGATGCCGAGCTTCACGCTCAAACGCATGATCTCGCGCGGCTTGATCGGCAGTAGAGCCGCGATCGAAAGCTGCTGCCCGCTCTTCGATCTCCAAATGATGCCCGGCCAAGAACGCGTCATCGTTGAGATGATCCATGAAATCGTGATGAGCGAACCGATCAACGTTGCCGCTCGCCGAATCCCGCCGTTTGCCAATGCGACAATCGCGATGAGCACAATCGGACGCAGCGCCTTACGAAGACTCGGCGACCAATTGGCTCGATGACCGACAGCAATCTCAGCCACAAGTTGCTCGCGGTCATCGACAATGTTGAGGAACGACGACTCGAACCATCCGCTCTGCGGCCATGCTTCCGCCGCTAAGAATGCGCGCGAGCGAATCAACTCGCGGCACGACTCAGCATCGCGCTCAACGAGCACCGGTTCCGGTTGCTCAACGCGCGGCTTGAACCATTGAAAGGCAATGCGACGGCGCGGTTTCGCTTCCGTTGAGCGACTCAAGTCGTGCTCATCGTCGGCCTCGTGATCCTGCAATCGGAGAGAGTCATCAGCGCTGCTGCGTTCCGATTCGTCGTCCACAACGGGCAGCGCGTCAGCCTCATTCAGTTGCAGCACGGCACTTGCGAACGAGTGCTCGCTGAAGTTGATCTCCAGCAAGCGATACTTCGCGCGCATGCGTTGCAGCGCGAACAATCCCGAGATCAGCAGCACGACGATCGGCGCGAAGAAGTACCAAACATCGCGGCTGTCACTCATCACTCCGTAAGCAACCATCAGCAACGGCCATCCGGTCGGGATGAAGCCGAGCAGCCAACTGACGACGGTCTCGATCGGCAGCAGGTTGCGCATGCCGGCGACCACTCCGCCGATGAGTGAAATCATTGTTACCCCCCATAACATGCGCACGACGCGCGGTCGTTGCATGAAGGGAAAGTAAGCCGGCACAGCGACCGCGATTGAGACAATGATGAGCCACTCGATTACTCCGAGTCCCACTGTCACGAGCGACCGACCGAGCGACATGCGCGCTCCGACAGCGATGCCGAAGAAGTAAGCGAGCGTCGCGGCCAGCGATGTGAGGCTCATCAACAACATGCGGCGCAAGCGATGATTGAGGAACTCGGCATCCGCGATCGGTAACTGGCTCAAGATGGCGAGTGCTCGTGATGCAGTGAGTTCTTGCAGCAGCCAGCGCGCGTGCCCGAGCGCCATGCTCGTCGCGATCAGCACGGCGATCGTGCCCATAAAGGCAACGTCACGACCGCCGTTGCCGATGCCGACTCCTGCTCGCAGCGGCAAGCCGACGAGCATCACGGCCGCAGTCCAATAGCCGACCGCAGTCATCAACTTCGTGAGCACTCGTTGCAGCCAACTGGGATTCAATCGCCGATACGCATCCCATTGTTTCGGCGAAGCCTTCAGCCGCGTGAGCGCCATGCGGCGGACGAGTCGCTCGACCCCTTTCGCGCGCTTCATTCCGGCACCTCGCGCAGACGCTCGAACAACTCTTCGAGAATCCGTCCGTCGTCAGCAGTGCTCGTCGCTCGCAAGTGGCTCATCGGATCAAACGCCTGCACGCGGCCTTCAGCGATGATGCAAACTCGGTCCGAGAACGATTCAGCCAGTTCTAAGAGCTGAGTGGAATAGATCACCGTCCGACCGCGTCGAGCCGCATCGCGAGCACGACGCCGAAACGTCGCGATGCCGTGCGGATCCATTCCCGAAGCAAAGGGCTCGTCGAGAATCCAAACATCGGGATCAACCGCCATCAGCGCAACGAGCGCGGCTTTGTAGATCTGCCCGCGCGAGAGCTTCGTCAGCGAACTCTCAATCAGCGTCAGCAACTCGAAGTCTTCGAGCAGTTCAATGACGAGTTCTTCAATGCCCGGCTCATCTTTGTGATAGGCCCTCAAGATCATGCCGATGTGTTGCAGCACCGTTGCTTCCGCAAAGAAGAACGGGAAGTCGGGCACGAAGTGATAACGCTCGCGAAGGTCGAGTCGGTCGCGTGAGTACGTTTCGCCATCAAACAGCATCTTGCCGGAGTTCGCCTGAGTGATCCCGGCAAGGCAGCGCAGCAACGTCGTCTTGCCCGCTCCATTTGGGCCGAGCAGAGCAACGATCTGACCGGCGTCGATTGTGATGCTGACATCATCTAAAGCGCGCTTGCGGCCGTACTGCTTCGTGAGATGTTCGGTTTGAATGAGCATGCGCGCGATCGGTTGCGAGAAGTCGGCCCTCGCCGATGAAGCGGAAGTTAGTTCTACAGCGCATCATGTAGCTGAAATCGTGAGATTTCAGGCATTTCAAGCGTCCGAAATCTGACGATTTCGGCTACGCAATCGCGAAGCTGTGCTGTCGAATGAGATCAATCAGCTCAAAGCCGATGTTGGGAGCTACGACCCGAGATGCTCCGTGACGACGGCCTCTGCCCAAGAAGCATCGACGGCATTCAGCTTCGGCTTCGGAGTACCGCGATAGATGCGATGTCGGTAAGCCGCTCGGTCATAGACTGTATTAAGAACTACTTGCAGTTCGAGCCGCGCATCCGGGTCGGGGTCTCGCAACGGAATGGGGATCTCGGGCAGTCGGTCTCGCAATTGAACGGGCCATAGTCCCGCGCGGACTCGTTCGCTGGCGCGTTTGACCAAAACGTAGTAGTCGCACGGCGGTAGCTCTGCGATCGGCATGCGCGGCCCGCCGCGAAGCAAGTCGATCTCGATGAAGTTCACATCGCACATCAGATACTCCCGACGTTTGGCGATGTAGGCATCTCGGTCGTACCCCGCGTACTTGTTCGAGGGACTCAGCAGCTCAAGCACCGTGACGAGTCGTTCGTGCTCGGTATCTCGGATCTCGATGTAGTTCTCAGTGAAGACGTCCATCGGCTCTGCGATTTCGGTGTAGACCGGTGCCTCTAAGACCGCCGTTCCGCCCGCACTCTCAAACTTTGGCCGAGCAGTGCGAACGATGGATAAATCCGGTCGACCTAAGAAACGCGACTCAGCTTCCGGCGGCTCTTGAATGTAGATGTGCTCTTCCAATGCAACGAAGTAGCGCGGAGCAACTTGAGCGGCTATCGCATCACTCATCGCCGTCACCAGTCGATGATGAAAGTCGTGCCACAACTCATCTTGCTCGATCCATGGATTCATTCCCGGAAATGGCGAGGGCATGTTGCGGTTCCGCTGCGAAGCAAAAAATCACTCGAAAGTCACAGTGAGAGCGAGTCTACGAGTGGCTTCGGGACCTCACAACGAGTGCCGCATTCTCAGGACCGGCGCTACAGAAATCGAAGCGTGTCGTCTCAAGCAGGTGCATTGATGCCCGCTGCTTTTAAGGCCGCCTGCAGCTTTGCGAGTTGTTGCTCGGTCTCAGCACGCAGCCGCGCTTCTGCTTCCGCTCGTTGTGCCGCTTCGTTTGCTCGCTGAGTCGCCTCAATGGCGCGCTGCGTTGCTTCGTCAGCACGTTGCGTTGCCTGCTCGCGGGCGAGTCGTTCGAGATTGAAGTTCTCTTCCAGCTCGGCGTTCTCAGCGTCGCGCTCGGCCATCGTGAGAAACCGCTTGCCGTCCGAGCCGTAGAGCGTCAGCTCCGTATCTGCGACGGATTCAAACCGGATCTGCAATCGCGGGCTCGTCCAACCGTGCATGTCTTGAATTTGATCGAGCCCCACTTTGCCTCGAATCCATCCGTCCCAAAGTCCGGTCTCGGGATCGAAGACGTAGTACTCCTCGACACCTCGCCAGTCATAGATGCCGAACTTGTTAAGCATCTCAGCAAGCCGGCTGCCCGGTGCCAAAACCTCGAACACGACTTGCGGAGCGATCCCGTCCTCAACCCACTGCATGTAAGAGCCGCGATGTCCCTTCGGTCTTCCGAAGGCGACCATCACATCGGGAGCCGTCCGCTTTTGGTTGTTGCCCTCTTCGGGGTACCAGAACAAATCACCGGCGATGAAGACCATTGGATCGTCGCGGAAGAGTCGTTCGAGGTTCTCTTTAATCGTGACGATCACGTTCCACTGTTTGGTGTTCTCGGCCATAGGGAGTCCGTCCGTGTCGGGGTAGACGATGGGGCGAGTGGCAGATGGTTGATTGGTTGCGGTCGCAGGGCTCATGGCAGCTCCTCGTAATTCAGAGACATCTCACGCAATGACGTCGAGATGAGCGGGATGTTGTCTCAAGCGCCGGTCATGAAGGAAGTCAAAACTCTCACTCGTTCGTAGCCCCGGCTTCAACAGGCTCTTCGGCTTCCGGCTCTCGGTTTGCCGCCTGCGAGCGGGACTACGAGCGGGCGGAGATGACGAACAGTCGGCACGAGCGGAGCGACTCGCGCGATCCGTGCTTTAAGGGGAATCACTATCGCTCTCGCAGTTGCTGGTGCTTGCATGATTTGAGCCGCAATCGACCGGCCCGGGTGACGAGAGTTTGCTGCTTCTGCCGAGTCCGATGAGGACGGAGTCTGTGCCGACAGAGGAGACCTCTGCGCGCAGACGGCTTTGAAGCGTTGAAGCAGTAGGAGCGGTATTGCCGCTGCTATCGGTCATGTCGGTAACGCTTCGGGCTCCGTCTCATGGGAGTACCGAGATGAACCTCAAAGACCTCAAGCAGCGCGCAGAACTCGCAGCCGAAGAATGGCTCGATCGAGTCCTCGCAGCGCTGCACACCGAAGATGCCGCGTTCGTGCAACGACAGTTGCTCGTCGGGGAACTCGAAGACCGCATTCTGATGAGTGCTGCTCCGGTCGCCGTCGTCGCGGTCGATGCGCAGCCGCTCGATCCTTCGGCGCAGGCCGTAGGTTGGGATTCCATCCCGACCGATTCGCAGGCTGCAACTGAAAATACAGCCGATGCGACTGCCGCTGACGGCAACGGAACTCTGACGAGTTCCGCTACGGCCTCCGTTGAGTCCGTCGAAGCCGGAGTCTTGCAGCAACTGGACTCATTGCTGAGTGAAGTCGATGCGATGCTCGCGAGAGATCGCTCCGACGCCTCGCCCGAGCTGCTCGCGCACGGACGAGGCGTCCGTGCTACCGACTTCATGAAGGCCTCCGATGTCGCAGAGCAGAGCACGCTTGATGTTGTCTTCGTCGATCCGTCGGTTGAGGGGTTCGCGCAGCTCGTTGATGAGTTGCTCGGGCAGAGCACCGATCAGCATGCGTTTGAGGTTGTCCCGCTTGATGGCTCGCGCAATGGGCTCGCGCAGATCACGACGACGCTCAGCGAGCGGCATGACGTTGCTGCCATTCACATTGTCTCGCAGGGCAGCGATCGCGATTTCAAAGTCGGCGCCACATGGGTCTCGCTGAGCAACATCAGCCAATACCGCGCGGTCCTCGAAGGATGGAGCAACGCGCTCGCGAGCGATGCTGAGTTGCATCTCTATGGCTGCGATCTTGAGCAGAGCTCGCAAGGCCGAGCGCTGATGGGCGAACTGGCGACGGCTTCGGGCGCGGATGTGATCGTGACGACCGCAGTGCCAATTTTCGCTCAGCGAAAGGACGCTGCCGCCGAGCTGCCAACGTTGTCCGATAAGACTCTCTTCAATGACGTCCTTCGTCCCAGTGGTCCCATAAGTTCCATTTCCCATGACGAGCTGTTGGAACCAATGGCTCAGTTGGGACGAATGGAGAGCACGACTGCGGACGGGTTTCATGCTCGCGGACTAAGCCCGACCGAGCGTCCTTTCGCCGAGCCAACGGCACCATTGGCTCCAGCGCTCGTCGTTGTTGATCTCGCCGTCGAAGACTCCGACACGTTGCTCCGCGGGATCTCTTCAAGCACCGCTGCGGGCACTGACCTTGAAGTGCTCGTGCTCGATCCGGCACGGGATGGGCTCGAACAAGTCACCGAGCGTTTGCAGCAGAGCGAGCGTGCTTTTGGCGCGTTGCACTTTGTCACGCACGGGACCGATCGCGCGTTTCGGCTCGGCACTTCTTGGATCGACGCAGCAGGCTTCGAAGCGCGGCGCGAGCAGTTTGCGCAATGGAGCAATCGCCTGACGGCGGATGCCGATGTCTTGTTCTATGGCTGCGATCTCGCGGCATCCGAGTCCGGGCGAGAGTTGCTGTCGGACTTTGCCTCTCTCGTTCGAGTCGACGTTGCTGCGAGCACGAACGCGACGGGCTCAGCGCGACTCGGCGGTGATTGGAATTTGGAATTTCAAATTGGCGATTTGAGATCGACCGTCATCGTCGATCAGCAGACGCAAGCCGACTGGCAAGGTTTGCTCGACACCTTCACGGTCACGAACACCAATGACAGCGGGGCCGGCTCGTTGCGGCAGGCGATCCTCGATGCCAACGCGCTGGGAGGCACGGACACGATCTCGTTCAATCTCTCCGGCGGCGGGCCTTACACCATCAGTCTGACGTCCGAGCTTCCGTCGATTACCGACGTCGTCGTCATCGACGGATGGACGCAGTCGGGCTACTCGACGACACCGATCATCGAACTCAATGGGCTCAACGCCGGAGCAAGCGCCGACGGCTTGCATCTCGCGAGCGGTTCAACCGGCAGCACCATTCGCGGGCTCGTCATCAATCGCTTCACGAACGACGGCATCAACGTCGACTCCGGCAGCAACACGATTGTCGGGAACTATGTCGGCACGGACGTCACGGGCTTGCTCGACTTCGGCAATGGCGATGACGGCATCGAGATCAACGGCGGCAGCAACATTGTCGGCGGAACAACGGCGGCACTACGCAACGTGATCTCGGGCAACGGCGATGACGGAGTCGACATCAGCGGTGCGAGCGCGACGAGCAACGTTGTCATTGGCAACTACATCGGGCTCGGTGCGGATGGCGCGACGATGCTCGGCAACTCGAACGACGGCATCACGATCACGAATACCGCGACGAACAACGTCATCGGCGGCAGCACAGCGGGCAGTCGCAATGTCGTCTCGGGCAATCTCGACGACGGCATTCACATCAATCTGAGCGGCACTTCGGGCAACAGCGTCATTGGCAATTACATCGGCACCGATGCGACGGGCATGCTCGATAAAGGCAATGCGGATGACGGCGTGCAGGTTTCGAGCGGCGCGAGCAGCAACATCATCGGCGGCACGACATCCGCGCATCGCAACGTCATCTCCGGCAACAGCGACGATGGCGTGCAGTTCGACGGCGCAGGCACTTCAAGCAATACGGCAGTCGGGAACTACATCGGGCTCGCGGCGAACGGTACGTCAGCAATCGCGAACAACGGCAACGGCGTCGAAGTTCAAGCGAACGCGAACAGCAACACGATCGGCGGCACAGCGAGCGGTGCGGGCAACGTCATCACCGGCAACGTTGAGAGTGGAATCAATGTGACATCCGCAACGGGCACCGTCATTCGAGGCAACATCGTCGGCTTAAATGCAGCCGGTACGGCGGCCATCGGAATGGGCAACGACCGCAACGGCATCGAACTCGATACGGCGACCAACACCATCATCGGCGGATCAACGTCCGGTGCTCGCAACATCATTTCGGGCCATACGAATCCCGGCTCATTGGCGGATGGAATTTGGATTACCGGCGCGACGGGCTCCGTGATTCAAGGCAACTACATCGGCACCGACATCACGGGCACCGTTGCGATCGGCAATTACTCGGCCGGTATCGCGATCGACGGCAACAACAACACGGTCGGCGGGGCGAACGCGGGCGAAGGCAATCTCATCACGGGCAACGGCGTTTACGGCATTCGCGTCGGAGGCACGGGCAATGCCATTTCGGGCAACTCGATCTACGCCAATGCGACGACCGAGATTGATCTCGGCGGTAACGGCGTCGACACCAATGACGCGCTCGATGCGGACTCGGGCACGGCGAACAACTTCCAAAACTTCCCGGTGCTGAGTTCGGCGATCTCAAACGGCGGCACGGCGGTTCGCCTTCAAGGCACGCTGAGCAGCGCGGCTTCGACGACGTACCGCATCGAGTTCTTCAGCAGTGCCGCTGCTGATGCGAGCGGTCGCGGACCGGGTCGCACTTATCTCGGCTTCACGAACGTGACGACGAGCGGTGCGGGCTCAGCAACGATCGACGCCGTCGTCAGCGGCAGCGTGCTAGTCGGTGAAGTCATCAGCGCGACCGCAACGAACAGCACAACGAACGACACTTCCGAATTCAGCGTCGCGATCAATGTGTCGGTCTTCGCGGTCACGAATACGAACGACGTCGTCAACGGCACAACAACGAGCATTGCCGCGCTGCTCGCAAGCGACGGCGGCGACGGCATCTCGTTACGCGAAGCGATCACCGCGGCCGAGAACACTGCGGGCACGGACGTCATCGGCTTCAACATCAGCGGCGGCGGAGTAAAGACGATTACACTCGGCAACGCGCTGCCCGACATCATGAACCCGATTGTGATCGATGCGACGACTCAGCCGGGTTATGCCGGAGCACCTCTCGTTGAACTCGACGGCGGTAACACCAGCGGCGCGAACGGCGTGCTGGGCGGCAAGAGTGTCGCTTCACCCGGCTCGCAAGTCTCCAACAGCGCAGAATACGACCCGACGCAGAACAGCCTGCCGGCTCAGCCGGAGCCGAAGGCGGACGAAATGGATTTCGCGCGGGCCGCGACACCCTCCG
>CAZNMS010000040.1:0-14280 GCA_964573505.1 uncultured Planctomycetaceae bacterium
CTCAAAAACGAAAAAGCCTCGTCAGAAGGTGTTTCTGACGAGGCTTTTGAAGGGGTGGCTAACCGGATTCGAACCGGCGACATCCAGAACCACAATCTGGCGCTCTAACCAACTGAGCTATAGCCACCGTGAGCCGTCGAGACGGCCAAAGCGGGCGGAACCTTACAAACGGTTTTCGACCCTTTCAACCTTCGACAACGAGCTGCTCGCAGAGGTTCTCGGACGTTGCTGAGTTCAACCGATAAAGCCCGCGCAGCACGTTCGATCGGCGCTGGCGAGATGATTTCCATTCGCTCATTTGGCTCGTCGGTGCGAGGACTTTTGCAGGACGACCGGACTGGAAGGCTCATGCTTCATGGGTCTGATTGATTTGATGCTGGGCAAAGATGAACGCTGTCTTTCTTCGATAGGCCGTGTCGCCAGAGAGTTGGGGGCTTCCTTGTGGAACTCACTGTCTGGCGACCGTGCCTGTGGAATACGGCTCGACTCAGGGGGCGACTGAGTTGAGTGTGACCGGCACTCCGGCGCTGAATTTGAGTCGTCTCCGTCTGGCTCGCTCGGACGGGACGAACGACTGGTCGGCTATATGACTCCCGAAAAACAAGGGCTTTTTCGCTCTCCGTCCGGCTTGTCCGGACGGAAGCAACGACTGCTCTGCTACCACTGCGAGCGAGTAGCGGGTCAGTCGTGACTCCCGTCCGGGCAAGCCGGACGGAGAGTGATCAAGTCAGCTCGTTCTTGTAGCTGCCAGTCGTTGGTCCCGACGGGACAAGCCCGCCGGAGACCGCGCTGGAATGCCGATTACACCCGACTGAGGTTAGACCGACAGCAGGATCAGATCGGCGAGCAATTTTGGATCGCTCCATGCGTCATCGTGTGACTCTGCGGACGGGCTGCTCGCGAGGGAGTTCGCGGATGACAGTGCGGGGATGCCGACTGATTCGGGAGTGGGGTTGATGTCGTCGAGGATGACTGACAGTCGATCGCACGCAGCACCGACGAGGGCGTCGTCATCACCATCGGATGACGATGATGAACTCGTTGACGTTGAGGCCGACGCGAAGAGGTTCGTCAGCGCAGTCGCTGCGGGGTTCGAAGATGCGGCGTGCTCGTGATCATGATCGTCGTCGTGATCCTCATGATCGTCGTCGTAGTGATGGTGATGATGCAGGTGCGAGTCTCCGTCGAGCAGGGCGGAGCGCAGCATCTCGGGCGTCATCTGCCGAGCACGCTTTTGCGCGGCGGTCAGCGTTGTGCCGCTGCCGCTGGTCGTACCCGAACCGGCGGCGCCGAAGGTTTGCAGCATGTATTGATGCGAGTTCTGCGGGCCGGCTCCGCCGCCGTGATTGGAGTACTCAGCAAAGGCTTGATCCATGTAGCGCGTGTCTTGCAGCCACAACGATTGGTCGGCGCTGTAACGCAGTCCCATTGTTTCTGGGTTCGTGCTCGATGAGACGTGATAGAGACCGAACGTGTGACCGGCCTCGTGCAACGTGACGTCGGATAAAGCCAATGCCGTTGAAGCCACTGAGCCCCAATCCTCGTCGCCAACGAATGCGATGTCGGTGAGGTTGTCGTTGCCCGTGTCGATGTCGCAGGCGATGTGATAGCCGCCCGTCAGATTCGAAAGGCCGATAAAGATCGTCGTCGAGTGCTGGCCTTCAACGGCAAGTCCGGCATGCCTCACGACCTCGATGCCATACGGACTGAGGTCCGCCTGCACGTGAGTCATGATCTGGGAAATGATCTGCTCGCGATCAGTGCGACTGCCGAGCATCGGCTGAACTTGAACGCCGTCACCTTCACCGTCGAAGTAGTCGATCGCCCATTGCCAATCGTTGCCGGCCCAGCGCACAAGATCCGCATGCGACATCGAGACGCCATCAAAGTTGAGATACAGCGTGCGGAAGCCTTCGCCGGTTGGTGGTGGTGGCGGGGGAGGCGGCGGCTGAATGTCTTCGAGCGAGATCCTCAAGACATACGCGCCTTCGCTGCCAACTTGATCGCCGGTGCCGGTCATCGGGTCGTAGACCATGTTCGGATACGCGGACACTCCGATGAAATACGTGCCGCCAGTCGCAAAGGTGTATGCGAGGAACGACTCCATACTCGCCGCTTCATTGGGAGTCGGGCCGTCGTCGTTGCGATGAATCTCACGACCGGCTGCATCAAACAGTCGCAGGTATGAGTCGACCGAGCCGCTCGGTCGATCGATGTCGAACGCGACCCGCTGACCGGCAATGACTTCGAAGCGATAGAGATCAACGTCGGTCGAGCCGGCGATGGCATCGGTCCAATCACTCGGTCCAGTGATCGTGCCGATGTTCCGCGCATCCGCGAGTTGATCGTCGGGATCTCCATCAACCGAGAGCAACAACACATAGCCGCCCGAACTGCCATTGGTGTCGCCCGCGCCGGTTGTCGCGTTGAACTCGCTGTTGCCATAGCCGGACAACGCGACGAAGTAAGTGCCCGCATTCAGAGTGAGCGACAAGTACGACTCGAACGACGCATCCTCAGACGGATTGGGCCCGTCATCATTCCGCGCGACTTCGTTGCCGTTCGCATCGAAGACTCGCAGGTAGGAGTCGAGCGCCGTATCCGGTCGATCGACATCCATGTTGACTCGCGCCGCAGCACCGAGCGTGAAGCGGTACATGTCGACGTCGGTCGGCATGTCGATCGCTCCCATGCGACTCACCGAAGTTGCCCCGAGCGTGCCGAGATTGACGGCCTCAGAGATTTGGTCGTCGGTGTCCGGCGGGATGACTCGCGATGTGATCAACGAGTACGCGCCGCGACTGCCGTTGCGATCGCCTAAGCCCGTGACGGGGTTGTAAGAGTTATTCCCTGATCCCGAGATGCCGACAAAGAACGCACCGCTCGTTGCAAACGTGAACTCCAAATAGGAGTCGTTCGAAGACGCTTCTCCCGGAGCGCGACCATTGTCATTCACCGCGAGCTGCCGACCGGTCGCATCAAACAAACGCAGGTACGAGTTCAAGCTGCCCGAAGGCCGATCAATGTCGAAGGCCAGTCTCTGACCGGCAGTCACATCGACACGATAGATGTCGACGTCTTGAGCGACGTTGATCGAGTCCGTGCGAGTCACCGCGCTGCTGATTGCTCCGAGCGAAATCGCATCGGCGATCTGATCATCGACGTCAGCCGTCATGACGAGCCGCGCTTCGAGCGACTCCAATTGAGTAAGAGCGAACGAGCGTCGCAGAGACCTGCGACCGGGTTTTGTGCGCATGTTGGCACCCTCTCTGAAGAAGTGAGACGAGATGTGAAACGAGACAACAGACAGATGCTTCATGAGCGAACTGCGGCATGCAGTTCGATAAATCGTTTAACCGCACCGCCAACGGCGTGCGTTTTTTCGGCGCTGGAGTGTCATCGTGATTACAGGCGTCGCACCCGCGTGAGAGCGACTGCGGGCATCGCAAAAGTGAGTGGGATGTTTTCGGACTAACCGGCAACGCAGCCCGATAGATCGTTTAACCGCATCGCCATCGGCGTGCGTTTTTCGGCGCTGGAGTGTCATCGCGACTACAGGCGTCGAAGCGGAGTGGGATGTTTTCGGACTAACCGGCAACGCAGCCCGTTGGGCATGCGGTTAAACGAGGAGCGACTGCGGGAGTCGATATTGGGTACGCGAGCGCTCGGACTAAGCGGCCTTAGCGCAGCCCGATGGGCGTGCGGTTAAACGATCTGCTGTTCTTGTCAGTCGCTCTCGATGCGTTCGATGCGGCACTCGGGGAGTGCTGCGGTCAGTTCTTGCACGCGTTCCGGGGTCAGCTTGCCGCCGGTGAGACGCAGTGTTTTCAAAGTCTTCATCGACGCGAGCGGCTCTAAGGCGGCGTCGGTGATGCGCGTGCTGACGAACTCCAATCGCTGGAGGGGCAGGGCGGTGAGGTGCTCGAGCACGTCGTCGGTGACGTGATCTCCGGCGAGCGACACGTACTTCAAACGCGGAAGCTGCTTCAGCAGCGAAAGGCCCTCAGGCGTGACCTGCGACCAGCAGAGATCGAGATCCTCAAGCGACTGAATCGCGACGATCTCGCGCAGGCCGCGATTGGTTACTGCACTGCGACCGACTCGTAAGTAGTTCAACGGCAGTTCGCGCAACGCACTCATACCGTCGTCGTTGATCTGAGTGTTCGTGAGATCGAGCCACTCCAACTTGTGGAAGGCTCGCAACGGTTGAAGTTGCTTCGTGCCGACGCGCGAGTTCTGCAAGTCGAGCGTTCTTAGTTCGGTGAGTTCAGAGAGATGTGCGAGGCCGGCGTCGCCGATTTCGGTGCTGCCCAGTGAGAGCCGCTGCAACTGCCGCAGCGATCGCAAATGCACGAGGCCCTCATTGGTGATCGCGGTGTTGCCGAGTTCGAGATGCCGCAGTGCGTGCAGGTTGCGGAGCGACGTTAAGCCCGCGTTCGTGACTTGCGTGCTGTCGATCAGCAACGTTGTGAGTTGCGTCAGCGACTCGAACGCAACGAGCTGCGCGTCTTGAGTATTGGTGTTGCTCAGCCGGATTTCGGTCAGATCGAACGGCTCGGTCGGCAGCGTCTCAATGTGCCGAGACGAGACGCTCACGCCGTTGACTTCGACGGTTGCTGTGCCGCCGAGCGTTGTTGTGAGTCGAGCTAACTCGCCGTCGTGCGGAGTGTCTCGCTGAGCGATCAGCAACGCTCCGAGTGCTGCGAGCATTGTGGTGATTCCAATCACCGCCCAGCGCGTTTGACGAGGCGGCTGCGGCTTCTGAGACGACGTTGATGCAAGCTGAGTTCGAAGACGCGTGAGTTCCTCTGCAACGAGTGCCGCTGATTGAGGGCGTGCTGCCGGATCTTTCTCCAAAAGCCGCATCACGAGTTGCGAGAACTCTTGAGGCACCGCTGCCAACTGCGCCGGCGGTTCGGGAGTCATGATCGCCAATTCGCTGAGCAGGCCCAATAGCTCGCGCGATGCGAACGGTCGTTGTCGTGTTGCTAACTCATAGAGGACGCAGCCGAGACTGAAGAGGTCCGCTCGCTCATCGACGTTGTCGCCGCGCACTTGCTCGGGCGCCATGTAAGCGGGAGTACCGACCAGCATGCCTTGCTGCGTGAGTTGCAGCTCATCATTGACGAGCCGCGCCAGTCCGAAGTCGAACAGCTTTGATTGCGGCTCAGCTCCTTCAGCAACGGGAGTCAGCCAAACGTTGCCCGGCTTGATGTCGCGATGCACGAGCCCTTGCTGATGAGCAGCCGCCAGTCCGAGTGCGAGTTGCTCGCCAATCACTAAGACATCGGAGATCGAGAAGGGCAGGGGGGCTTGCAAGCGGTCATGCAATGTTTGGCCGGGCAGCCACTCCATCGCGATGAACGGCACGCCGCGCTCTTCACCGACGTGATAGATCGTGACGACATGCGGATGTCGGACCGATGCGGCGGCGCGGCCTTCTCGCAAGAACCGCTCGCGCGCATCCGGTCGCGCCGCTGCTTCGAGTCGCATGACCTTCAACGCGACGGGCCGTTGCAGTCGCTCGTCGATCGCTGCGAAGACGATCCCCATTCCGCCGACACCTAAGACGCGCTGCACGCGGTACTCGCCCAATTGGC
Source organism: uncultured Planctomycetaceae bacterium (assembly GCA_964573505.1). Lineage (GTDB taxonomy): Bacteria > Planctomycetota > Planctomycetia > Planctomycetales > Planctomycetaceae > AM-0621. The sequence continues at coordinate 5,601 of CAZNMS010000040.1, forward strand.
CGAGTTCATCGACTCGCTCACTCGGCATGAGGAACGACAGATCGACTTGCTGCCGCCACTCATGCAACGACTCGCGAGCCCGAGCAACCGCCGCCTGACATGCGGGTTCAAAGGCAATGGTGTCGAACGACTGCTGACTGACGGCGGTGATGAGTGTCGCCGGATGTTGTTCGAGTTCCGCGACGAGTTGTTCGCACTCCGAGCATTCATCGAGATGGCCGAGGAGCTCCTCAAGCAGTTCATCCGAGACCTCGCCGCGCACCATCAGTCGCAGACGTTCTTTCGGAGGACAGCTTGAGATCAACATAGTAATTCCTAATACACAGCAGCCGCTGCGTTTCGCAGCGAAGCCCACTCAGGCATAGCGAAGGATCGTCCTCACACTACCGGTTCTCAGTTTCTTGTTGTCGTGACCGCCTCCTTGCACGCCGTCGATAGTCGCCTTTCGCTCCGCGAAAGGGTTCTGGCGGCTTTTGCTTCGCAAAAGCTTCCTTTCGCGGAGCGAAAGGCGACTATCAGTTGCGGCTCGCAGTTAAACGTCTTGCCTCTGTTCGCAGTTGATCGGTCGGCGCTGCCTCAGAAAGACGCACGGGCTGGAAGTCCATGCTACTGGGGCGGCCTCCGAGCGATGCCTCGATGCCTATCGCCGCTATCTTCCGACTGATGAGAGTAACGGCACCGACCGAGGCCATGACGCGACTGCGAGTGATTCATGGCAGTCGCTGCATGGGCTCTGTCGGTCAGCCGTCGGGTCTCTCAACTGTCCTCACCCATAAGAACGCGGCAGCGCCACGCGGGCCTCGAAAAAATCTCGAAGACGGATTCATGCTCGAACCATCTGCGTCTCCGCTGAGTGCCACTTCCGCCACTCTCTTGCAGCAATTGCGCGACAACTCAGAAGACGGCTGGCGGCGTTTGGTCGAGATCTATGGCCCGGTCGTCTATCGCTGGTGCCGACATGCGAAGCTCGGTGAGGAAGACTCGGCGGACATCGTTCAAGAGGTGTTCCGATCGGTGATGCTGCACTTTGATCGTTTTCGCCGAGAGCAGCCGAGCGACTCATTCCGCGCATGGCTCGTGACGATCACGCGCAACAAAGTTCGAGACCACTTCCGCCGTGCCACGACTCAGCCCCCACTGGCTGACGGTTCGGCGATTCAAGAGCAACTGGCTCAGACCGTTGATCCGCACGTTGACGACTCGCAGATCGGCGAACTGCCTGATGATCGCCACTTAGTGCTGCAAGGAGCGTTGACTGCTTTGAAGAGTGAGATCGAGCCGCGCACATGGACGATCTTTTGGAGAACGACAGTAGAAGGTCATTCGGCTGCCGACATCGCGCGTGAGTTCGACATGACCCCCAAAGCCGTGCGACAAGCGAAGTACCGAGTCCTCCAACGTCTGCGCGAAGAACTCAAAGATCTAGAGCCGCCATCGTCCTCTCTCTCCCCCTCTTAATCGTGGGCTCATCCGCAGAATCTGTGAGTGAACTTTGGAGTTGGTAGGTCTCCGAGAGCGTGAAGCAACGCGACTTTTGCGGCTTCGAGGGTGCGAAAGCCTCTCGCTCTTTTGGTGACCAATTTCACGTTGCCGTTGAGCGCTTCGACCGAGCCACTGGAAAACTCTTTGCGGGCTCGGAACCAGTTCAGGATGAGGTCGCGGTGACTTCGCAGCATGCGTGCGATGCCCTTCATCGGTTCCAGCCGAGAACGCATCGCGCGCTTCGTCCACGAATCCAAGAACCGGCCGGCGTAGTGGGGGCTCACGTAGTCCCAGAATTGCTGGAAGTCTTCCTTCATCAAGTAGGCCCGCACGCTCTTGAGATTGAACTTCAGCAGCTCGGCCAACTTCACCTCTTGGGTCTCAGAGAGATTCTCCGGACGTTTCAGCAGCAGGTACCGAGTCTTCTTGAGTAGTGGCTCGCGGCCAGCTTGTTTCAGCTCACGACTCTCGGTCGCGCGGATCTCATCAAGGGCCTTGCCGAACTTCTGCATGATGTGGAATCGATCCAACACATGCACCGCGCTGGGCAGCTTCTCGGCGATCACATCTAAGTAGTTCTTCCACATGTCACTGGCGACGAACTGAATGCCCTCCAACGTGCTGGTGCCAAGTGTCTCCAGCGCCGTGCGCAGGCTGTCCTTCATGCGGGCTTGCTCGACGGCCAGCAACCGCTTGCGATCCGAGCTGATGTCGTAAACGACCGTCAGATATTCGTGCCCGCAGCGCCACGAGACCTCATCCACTCCCTGTGCCGTCACGTCCGCGAGGTCGCGCCGCCAGTCCCCAAGCGACGACAAATTGGACGGCTCGGAAGACACATTCCCAACTCACGGAGAAGCGGCGCGCGGTCTCTTGCCAGTTCAGGGACTTCGCCCGGGCACCGAACGTAGGTTGGTCAGCGAGGAACCAGCGCAGAGAATTGGTCTGAGGATGCTTGCCCTCGGCCCACGGAACTTCCTCAACGAGGACCGCCTGACACTTCGAGCAATCCACTCGTCGCATGCGATAGACGAAGAAGACCGCGACGTCCCACAGCGGCACGAACTGAAACTCGCGAGCCTCCGGGGAGCGATCCTTCACGCGTCCCTTGCACCCGCAACCCGAGCAAATCGACCGACTGTTCTTCCGAGGTTCGACGCGGACCAACAGCGCCTTCTCGCCATCTCGCTTGACCCATTTGACGCTTCGATACACGAACGACTTGTGCTTCTCGACGGCGTTGAGAATCGAACTGACGCGCATTCTGGTTCGACTCCAATTGAATGGGATGCGTGACAACCACATTCAACCAAACGCCGAGCCAGAATGCCCTTCTCACGCTCCCTGTTCATCGCCCTGTTCCCCCACAGATTCTGCGGATGAGCCTGTGTTAGCGACTCTTTGCTTGAAGGATGCTTTCCCAGCGGGCGGCCATTGTTGCGTTTCCGGTTTCTGTATTGAGTTCGATCAGCCGCCGTATCATTGCAAGGTCATTGGGTTGCTCGGCGATCTTGGCGTTGAGGGTGAGGAGTTCTTGCTGCATTTCTGACAGCCGGGTGTGCTCTTTGAAGTGAGGGGCGGCTTCGTCGCGTTTGCTGAGGCGGGTTAATACTTGAGCGAGACGGTATTGAGATTCGGCGTGTCGGGGATTCTTTGCGACGGCGGCTTTGAGGTCGGATTCGGCTCGGGAGTATTCATGCAATTCATCGAGCAAGATTCCTCGCAAGAGCAGCGCGTGATACCCCGATTGAGCCGTCAGTATTTTGTCGAGAGTCTCGACTGCCTTCAGGCGTTCTCCGTCGAATCGTTGCAGTTCCGCGAGTCGAATTTGATCCTCGTCAGTGGCTGTCGGACGGCTTGATAATGCAATAACGAGCGGGCGAGCTTCTTCGAATTCTCCGAGGCGTATTAACCGTTCGGCGAGTTGCTGTTGATAGGGCAGAGCGGCGTCACCGGGGATAGCTTTGACGGCCTCGCGATATGCCTGCCATTCGGCGTTGAGGTCACCGAGTTGGGATTGCGCCCGAAGGATCACTTCCCAATCTTTGGCATGCGGAGACTTCGCCTGAATGGCGTCGGCGATGGCTTTGCGCCGCATATCCGGCGAGACTTCTCGCAGTGGCAGTCGGAGTATGATGAGAGACATTCGCAGGCCGTCTGCATCTTGAGCTTTCAATGCCTTGACACATTCAAGGGTGAGCGACTTGACGCCTGCTTGTTGCGCTTCTTCGGTCAGTGTGAGTAGTAATTGTTGGTCGCAGTTCTCCGGTGACTTGATCATCACAATACAGCCGGCGGCTTCTACCAGTTGGCCGGCTCGCAAAAGAGCGCGCGAACGCATTAGCCATGCATCGGAGTTCGACGGATCGATGTTCTCGACGACGTCGCCCAGAATCCGATCAGCCTCGGCGGGATTCGCGTCGAGCAGTGCTGTTGCCTGCTTGATCATCCGACTGGGAAGAGTCATCCGCCAAACGAACGCAGCGCCGCCGATCAATAGCAAGATCACGATGAGCGTTCTCAGTCGCGTGCGTCTCAATTGCTGTGCCTTTTGCTTCGGAGAATTGGATCGTGATGGGTTACGGGGGACTGCTCGTTGAGCAGCGACTGAGGTCGGGACTACGAATTGGCAGTAATATGACGTTTAATCGCGAGCCTCAGGCGGGCGGGTAAGTCGCGAATGGATTGATGCCGTTGGTCTGAAGATATCAATGAAGTATGACATCGCTTGTGCGTAACGATCGGCCGCTGAACCGGCTCGCCTGAGGCTCGCGGTTAAGTAGCGCGGATGGGCCGCGAAGGTTGCGTAATCGTCTCTGGTGCTCGCGTTCTGGGTCGTCATCCGTGGGACCACTATGTCATCCGTGGGAAGAATAGTTCGACTTAGCGTTGCTTCGGATCGCGCCGAAACCACCGATACACGTAGAAGACGATTCGCGAGATCAATTACCAACCTCACTCCACATCACCCACGGATGACATAGTGGTCCCACGGATAAGAAGAATGCTCTCTGCCTGACAAGAAATTGAAAGCTAGTTCTACAGCGCACGATGTAGCTGAAATCGTGAGATTTCAGGCATTTCAAGCATCCGAAATCTGACGATTTCGGCTACGGAAACGCGAAGGTGCGCTGTCGTATTCGTAGTGCGGGGCAGGGGAGTTCTTGGGAGGTCGCGGGGTATATGCCAATCATCCCCAGCCGCCGCCGCCGGGGGTTTCGATTTTGAGGATGTCTCCGCTTTGCACCTCAAGCTGCACTTTGCCGGGCAGTGCTTCGGTCATCTGGGTTGCAGCGCGGATGATTGAGTTGCGACCGCATTGACCGGGCTCGCCGCCTTCGAGGCCGAATGGGGCGTACGGTCCGCGACGCTCGGTCAGCAGGCTGACCTTGAGAGGTTTCAGGAACTCGATGCGGCGGACGATGCCGTCGCCGCCTCGGTGCTTTCCGGCACCGCCTGAGCCTCGACGGATTGAGAACTCATGCACGCGTACCGGGTAGCGGCGTTCGATGACTTCGGCGTCGGTCAGTCGAGTGTTCGTCATGTGAGTGTGAACGGCATCGGCGCCTTGCGAGTCGCGCGTTGCTCCGCTGCCTCCGCAGATCGTTTCGTAATAGCCGAACGTCCCGTCGCCGAACGTCAGATTGTTCATCGTCCCCTGACTGGCTGCCGCGAGCTTCAACGCTCCGAGCAACGTGTCGACGACACGCTGCGAGGTCTCGACATTGCCGCCGACGATCGCGACGCAGTCGCGCGCATCAGGAGCACTCGGCGGATTGAGCAAGCACTCGGGCAAGATGATCTCGACCGGTTCAAGCACGCCGGCGTTGAGTGGGATGTCTTCGTTGATGAGGCAGCGGAAGACATACAGCGTTGCCGCCGTCGTGATCGCGCGGTTGGCGTTGAGGTTTGAGGTTCTCAGGACCGGTCCCGTGCCGGTGAAGTCGACGGTGGCGCGATCGCCTTTGATCGTGATCGTCGCGCAGATCGGCGAGCCGTCGTCGAGGTGATCGGTGTAGGAATAAGTGCCGTCAGGCATCGCTGAGAGTGCTCGACGCATCTTCTCGCTGGCGGCAGTTTGAATGTGTTGCATGTAAGCCTGCACGACCGGCAGCGAGTACCGCTCGACGAGATCGAGCAGTTGCTTCACTCCGGTGTTGTTGGCGGCGACTTCAGCCGCGATGTCCGAGAGGTTGTCTTGCACGTTGCGCGTCGGCAGCGGCGCGGTTGTGAGGAGATCGCGGAGGGCGTCTTCGTGAGAGATTGTTTGCGGGTCGATAGGGCTCATAGGACCGATAGGACGTAGAGGACTCATAGGACGAATAGGAACGGAATCAGCCTCTTCTCCTATTGGGCCTATTCGTCCTCTCGGTCCTATATGTCCTATTTCTGCAGAAGCCGCCCGGCCTTCAACCAATCGGAAGCACCGAATCAGCACGCCTTCTTCGGCAAGATTCTTCGAAAACGGCGGCATGCTGCCGGGGACGATGCCGCCGATCTCGGCGTGATGTGCGCGACTGGCGGTGAGGAATAACAATTCCCCCGTCGACGGCTCATGCACCGGCGAGATCACCGTCACGTCGGGCAAGTGCGAGCCGCCTCGGAATGGGTCGTTCGTCACATAGACATCGCCCGGAGCCATGAGAGGCACGTCGCGCAGTAAGCACTTGACGGTCTCGCTCATCGCTCCGAGATGCACCGGGATATGCGGTGCATTCACAACAAGATCGCCCGTCGGAGTGAAGATCGCGCAACTGAAATCGAGCCGCTCTTTGACGTTCGTCGAGACCGACGTCTTCTGCAGAGTGACGCCCATTTGCTCGGCAATCGAGGCGAAGAGGTTGTTGAAAATTTCGAGCAAGACGGGGTCGGGGCCGTCTGATTGAACGTCGTCGGAACAGCCTGCATTTGGCCCCAAAGGGGCCTGATTCAATAGCCCAGGGCGCAGCCCTGGGTTCACGGATTCAACGAAGGCATTAGCCCCAGCGGGGCGTGATTCGTTGCCGTTAGCGGAGTCGCGCCCCGTTGGGGCTTGCGGAGAACTTGTTGGCGCCGTCCCCAGGGCTGCGCCCTGGGCTATCGAATGACGCCCCTTTGGGGCCGAATGCTGAGCGTGGTTCAACACGATCTCTCCCCGAGGTCCGATCACTGCTTCCCATCCGGCTTCGATGACGACGGTTGAGGTCGGCTCGCACAAGATCGCGGGGCCGGTGAGCTCGTCTCCGGCATGCAGTTGCTCGCGGTGATAGATCGGGGCGTTGATGTACCCGGTGCCGAAGTAGGATCGCTCACGCGCGATTGGCTCGGGACGACGAGTAATCGGTGTTACAGCTTCATCCGGCGGATCGGCCATCTTGCCGACGACTTCGACTCGGGCGGCGACGACTTCCAGCGGTCGAGTCGTATGCACATACCCATAAAGTTGCTGATGCCGCTCTGCGTACGCGCGGGCGTAGTCGCCGTCTGCCGGCTCGGGCACGTTGATCGTTGCTTCGACGCCTTTGTAACGCAGATCGAGCGATCGAATCGGCGGCGCAATGCGGTCTTCGGGGATGCCTTCGGCTCGAACGGCGGCGAGCGCTTCGGATTCGAGGTCATCGAAGATTGTGGAGGTTGTGGAGTGCGGCAGCCTGCTGCCGCTTTTACATTCAACAGCCTGCTGTTGAATGGCTGAGTCGTGAGTGGCTTCGTCGCTGCTTCCGGATTCCTGTCGCAGCGGGCTGCGACAGGATGAAAGCGGCAGCAGGCTGCGGCAGTCCAAAGGCTTCAAGACCGATCTCTGCGCGAAGCGCCGCACGTCCGCGAGACCGATGCCGTAGGCACTCAAGAGGCCCGAGTACGGATGCACGAGAATTCGGTGCATGCCGAGCTGCTCGGCCAAAGCGCAGGCGTGCTGAGCACCGGCGCCTCCGAATGAGACGAGCACGTAGTCCGCCGGGTCATAACCCTTTGCGACCGAGATCTTGCGGATCGCTCGCACCATGTTGGCGTTCGCGATTTGGCGGAAGCCGTCGGCTAGCTCGACCGGCGAGTAACGCTTACCGAGCGGCGATGAAGCAATCTCATCGCACAGCGTTGTGAGTCGGCGCTCGACGGCCGCGACATCGAGCGCGAACGGGAAGTAACTGGGGAGCACTCGGCCTAAGTAGAGATTGATGTCGGTAATCGTGAGCGGGCCGCCTCGGCCATAGCACGCGGGACCGGGATCGGCTCCGGCGCTCTGCGGCCCGACGAAGAGCTTCACTCCATCAAACCCGCAGACACTGCCGCCGCCCGCCGCGACGGTCTCGATCGAGAGCATCGGTGCAACAATTCTGACACCGGCTTTGATTGTCTCGAATTCGTACTCGTACCGCCCGTCGAAGCGCGAGACGTCAGTGCTCGTGCCGCCCATATCGAAGCCGATCGCTTTGTCGAAACCGGCTTGCTGAGCGACTCGCGAAAAGCCGATGACCCCGCCCGCCGGGCCGGACAGGATGCTGTCCTTGCCGACGAAATTCGCGGCGTCGACGAGACCGCCGGAGGAGGTCATGAGCTTGAGAACGGAAGGTGAGGAGTGGAGAGGTGAGGAGGTGAGGAGTGAAGACGAATTGCTCCTCACATCCTTACCTCTCCACTCCTCACCTCGTTCGTCGCATTGTGCCGCAAGTCCCGCGCGAACCTGCGCCACATACTTCCGCAGGATCGGGTTCAAGTACGCGTCGGCAACGGTCGTGTCTCCGCGAGACACGATCTTGATCAGCGGAGACAAGCGGCTCGAAACGCTGATCTCAGTGAAGCCGACTTCGCGAGCGAGTTGCGCGATGAGCCGCTCGTGCTCGCCGTTTGCGAAGGCGTGCAAGAGACAGATCGCGATCGACTCGAAGCCGGCGGCTTTGATGTCTTGCAGAGCAGCACGCGCGGCGGCGAGATCGGGGCTTTGGAGGACGCTACCGCTTGAGTCCATTCGCTCGTCGATCTCGATGACTCGTTCAAACAGCGGTTCAGGTTTCTTGATCGCGAGATCGAAGAGACGAGGCCGATCTTGATTGCCGATCAACAGCACGTCGGCAAAGCCTCGCGTTGTAACAAAAGCGACACGCGCGCCTTTGCGAGTGAGCAGCGCGTTCGTCCCGCGTGTTGTGCCGAGCTTCACGATCACCGGCGGAATGGGTTGATCGAGCCGCAGTCCTAAGATCGTGCGGATCGCTAAGAGAGG
>CAZNMS010000040.1:14290-31367 GCA_964573505.1 uncultured Planctomycetaceae bacterium
GTGCGTGAGCTCGTACCGCATACCGGGTTTGATGTTGTCCGGTAGCGGGGCGTTGCAGCGAATGGTTCCGTCGGCAACTTCAGAGGCATGCACGACCTGCCCGAACTCATCCAGAAAGCGAATCGTGTAACCCGTCCAAAAGCCGGGAGGGTCGTTGCTGCGCGCGGCATCGACGAAGCCATCGCGTCCGATAAGCGAATCGACTCGGCCCTTCGTCACTCCGGAACTCAGCACCTTTGCGGTGACGAGTTTGTTCTCAGGAGACCTCGCAATGCAGTCCGTGAATGTGCCGCCAACGTCGATCCAAAATTCCCATAAGGCTGACATGTTGCTCGTCCTGAGTAGCCGCGTGAGGTCGTTGAAATGTGCATGCACTTGCGGTCGACACGATGAGTCGGGCCGCGCATTCGATTTATCAACCTCAGCGGAATCCGACAAACGGCGTCGGCAATGAGGCACCGGAGTGCTCGCGTTGAGGCGCATCCGAAATTCATTCGCACCGCAGAGACGCCGAAGGAATCAGAGTGAAGACAGATCGGCGATCAAGCAGTCGTCACTCGCGTTTCCATCATTGGCACGGTGCCTGCCTCTCTACCGTTCGAGCTGATTTCGCGGTGAGTTTGATGCGAATTCACATCAATGAGGCGACTGGCGTTGCTGCTCGGCAACGTCGCATGTTGTGAAAGTGCCACCATGACGCGCGTGCTAGCCACAATTCTTGCGGGACTGATGCTGCTTTGCGGGACAAGTCACGCTCACGCCGATTGGATGTTCCGCCGCGCCTATGCCGCTCAGTCCGAGCACGATCATGTTCCCGAGTTGCCGATGCGTCCGAGTCGAACGGCTTATCGACCGGCGGAGACTCAACGCGGCCCCGGCTTCTCGTTCCGCGGGGCGTATCGGCTCAATGTCTATCGATTGCAAAGTGGCAGCAGTCAGGACACGACCTTCTTTCATGAGTACCGCGCGGAAGAGTCGGCTCAATGAGCGATGTTGAACGAAGATCGCGATGTAGGATGGCCGCCCCCGGCCGTCGCATTTTGCATTCTCAACAAAGGCCGAGGGCGGCCATCCTACTTGCTGCCGCGAAGCGCTGCGGTCATCGCAACGCGACCGAGCGTCTGCTTGCCGCCGTTAGTCGAGCGCGTCGCGGTTCTGCTTCGCCTTCAACAGCAATTGACGCAGCGTCTCTGGGTCGGAGTCGCGAATCGCGGTCTCGAAGGACTGTAAGGATTCTGACAACTCGCGCACGCTGCTGAGCACTGCGTCGCGATTGGCGAGCAGAATCGCGACCCACAAGTCGGCGTCACCGGCTGCGATGCGCGTTGTGTCGCGGAAGCCGGTTGCAGCAAGCTCGTGCTGTTCGGGTTTCAGAATTGCGGCGAGCGCAGCCGCTGCGACGTGCGGCACATGACTGGTCGTTGCGAGTGCTCGGTCATGCTCGGCGGCGCTCATTGTGAGGACTCGCGAGCCGAGCGATTGCCAGAAGACGCTGATGCGAGCAACGGCCTGCGGCGAACTGCTCGCGACTGGTGTAATGACTGTGACACGGTCCTCGAACAGATTCGGGCGAGCCGCTTCGAAGCCGCGTTTCTCGGATCCGGCCAATGGGTGCGAACCGACAAACTCAACGCCGGGGGCGATCTCTGAGCGGTATGAGAGGCTCGCCAAAATCGGCTCCTTGACGCTGCCGACATCGGTGATCAGCGTTCCCGGCTTGCTGATCTCGGCCAGTCGGCGCACGTCGTCCGCGATGCGATCAACCGGAGTGCCGACGACGATCAAGTTCCAGTCTCGATCGGACTCAGTGGCGTCCGTTGCGAATCCGTCGATCAAGCCCGCATCAACAGCGGCCTGCAATCGCTCGGCATTTCGCCCGATCCCGATCACGCGCCGAGCAAGTCCGCGCTGCTTGAGTCCTGCTGCAATCGAGCCTCCGAGCAGGCCGACGCCGTAAATGGCAACGGACCAATCAGCGGCAGAACTCTCGGACTTCACGGTGCTTGCTTTCTAATTCTGCAGCGCACGATGTAGCTGAAATCGTGAGATTTCAGGCATTTCAAGCGTCCGAAATCTGACGATTTCGGCTACGGGACCGCGATGGTGCGCTGTCGAACCAAGTGCGCGGTGCGGGCAGGGCGGAGTATGTCGGGGCGAAGTGCTGACTCAACTGATGACAGAAGCAACGCCACTCACTGCACCTGAATCGCGTTCGAGACAACTTCGGGAGCGGGCTGATTGGGAATGCGGAACGAACCCGGATTCGTCCGCTTCTCGATATGCACTGTCACCGGTCCTGAAACGGGGCGACCGAACAAGCGGCCTCCGACTGTTTTCCTCTCGCCTTGCTTTGCCGTTCGGAACTCGGTCGTGACGTCGAACTCAAAGCCGTTACCGGATCCGGACTTGCCGACCACAAAGTAGTAGAGGCCATCAGGCTGACTCTGCAGAACGAAGTCGAGCGAGAATGCTTGCCCGGCTCCTTGCGACGACCATTTGCCATTTGCGATCGCGACGAGCTTGCCTTGAGCAGACGGTCCGGCCAATTCCTGCACGGTCGGCGGACGAGTTGCCGACGTCGGCTGACCGCCGATCGAAGCTTCGCCTGAGACTTGCTCGAACTCGTTGCGGCCGCCTTTGCGATAAGCGACAGAAGCCAGTGGTGACGTGCCTCCGATGAAGCCGGGGCCGGGGCTGAACTTGACCGAACCCGAGTTACCCGGCGGCAAATCGACTTCGAGATAGTGCTCGATGAAGCCGCCCGGAGAGGGACTGCGGACATAGAGCACATACTTCTTTGACGGGTCGAATTGGCCGCTCGCGACACTGAAGTCGACTGAGTACGTCTCTCCGAAAGCGAGTCTGCCGGGCTCGGGCGGAACCTTCTTGAAGTTCGAGACGACGCACCAAACTGTTTGCCCCGGAGCACCCGGCACGGGAGCAACTGCCGGAACGGCGGCGGGGGGATTGATTACCGGCTGAGGCGCAGCGGATGCCGGTACTGCACTCGGCTGCACGTTCGGCTGCACGTTCGGCTGAGGGACGCCGGGAGCAACTTGAATTGGCAACGGGTTCTGAGCGACGTCGTTCGGATTCGGTCTCCTCGTGATGAAGTAGACGACAACAGCGACGAACAGCATTGCAGCGAGCAGTCCGCCGACGACGAGCACGATGACGAGCGAGTTGCTGCCGCTTGATTTCGCCGGTGCTCGCTTTCGTCCTCGCGAGTTCCCCGATGCGCGGCGCGGGCGTTCGTCTTCGTAGTCATCGAGATCATCAAAAGTTGTGTCGCCTTCGGGGACTTCAAGCACGTCTTCGCAATCGGGGCAGCGGACTTGCTTGCCAGCAAGACTGTCTCGCAACTTCAACTTCTTGCCGCAGTCACAGCGCACGTGAATCGTCATCGGGCATCATCCCAAAAGAGGGGAATAAATATGACATGCACTTCGAACTTATCGCCGACCGAGTGATCGGTCAGAGCCGCTCACACTATTGGCGGATGCTTGCTTCGAGAATCGAATCGGGCAGCTTGCACTGCTCGATTCGCACTTCGCCCATGAGCGACGCAGGCGGGCATCCGCGAGTTCCCGGTGTGCTTCGACAAGCTCGCGCGTTGAGCGCGATGATTCTTGACGGGTACGACGGACTTGTAGTCCGTCGATGATCGAGCGCGACGGACTGCAAGTCCGTCGTACACAGAACTTGCTGGTACGTTCTCATCTGCCGCGCGCCAGCGTTGCTATCGCCCCATCGGTGCGGCGAAGCCGTAACCGATAGTCGCCGTTCGCTCCGCGCAAGGAAGCTTTTGCGGAGCAAAAGCGCCGAGAGAAAATCCCTTTTGCAGAGCGGAAGGCGACTATGTAACGCGTCCTACAATGCGCAAGCCGACAACAGATCGCGAACTAGTTCTACACCGCACCATGTAGCTGAAATCGTGAGATTTCAGGCATTTCAAGCGTCCGAGATCTGACGATCTCGGCTACGGAAACGCGAAGGTGCGCTGTCGAACTAGTAGGACGAAACGGCCTCAATCTCGACCGGGCGACTTAAAGGCGCGAAACGCTCACAAAGGCCGCTCCTCTTTGATGACGCTTCAGACGGCTCTGCAAAACTTGCTGCCGGTTGTGCGACTTCCTGACTTCGAGTGATTTAGAGTTCCGCCTCGAAATTGGACGGTCCCGTTTCGGTTCGCTTCTTCCGAGCAAGTCGATGACAGCTTCATCTCACAAGTTGACGTGCCGCAACGGGCACACGTTTCCGTTGCCGCCGGAACTTGCGCATCAAGAAGTCGTCCCGTGCCCGGCATGCACGGTCAATGTTGTCGTGCCTCGATCAGAGAAGACTGCCGCGCATCCTCAGCCCGGGAAGCCGGAGCCTGCTGAGAACTCCGCACCGCGCGCCCGCGGCTTATGGCAAGTGATGCAGGGGCATCACTCGGAGACGGCAACGGATGCTGAGGCTGCTCGCCTCGTTGCTGAGCGGTCTTCGGTCGCAACCGAATCAAAGCAGAACGAACCGCGAGGCGAAGAACTCTCTGCCGGCGCAGATGCAGTGACGACATCAAAGCCGCGCGGATTATGGGCGTTGATGGGAGCGCCGGATGCGAGTGCGAGTGAGTCAGCACCGCCGATTCCGAAGAGCGAATCGGACTTGCTCGCTGAAGCCGCTCGGCCCGACTTCATGAAACGTCGCGCTCCGGCAAGCACGGCAACGGAGTCGGCAGAGTCGACGCACGCGGACTCAAAAGCGGCGGCTGAATCGCTCGATGCTTCGATGCCTTCCGCGCGGTTGCTGCCGTTGCCGGGCATCGCTGCGACTCGACCGTCTTCTTCTCTGAGCGAAGACGATGACGAGCAAGACGGGCACGAAGTCGATGACGAGAGCGAGCCGGCACGTCCGAAGGGGCTGCTCGCCGGTGACAAAGATCACCCGCAACTGCTGCTCGCGCATACTCGCACCGTGCGACGATGCATCAACGCGGTGATCTGCGGAGTGCTTGCCGTACTGCTCTCGCCGCTGAATTTGCTGCCGTCGATTGCGGCGAAGGTTCCCGCTGTGATCGTCGGATTGATCGCGGTGTTTGTCGGCCATCAAGGCTTCGTTGATGCGCGGCGGTTCGAGAATCGACGTGCCCTCAACCGATTGGCGATCGCGGCGATTGGACTGGGGTTGCTCGGCATGTTGGCCGGACCGGCGGGATTGATTGCGGTCGGTCAGAGAATGCATCTCGCCGCGCTGCAACGAGGAGCGACGGACCGGCTGCAGAAGCTCGGCGGCGCGATCGACGCCTATGAAAAGGACAATGACGAGTATCCGAAAGGCGGCACGGTCGCGCGCGATGCAGACGGTGACGAGATCGGAATGCACGGATGGCAGACGTTCTTGCTGCCGTATCTCGGGCAACAAGAATTACATCGCAAGCTGGACCTGAAGCAGTCCTTTGATCATCCGACGAATCGGCCCGTGATGTCGCAGGTCGTGCCGGACTTTCTCGTCCCGAACGTCGAGCACGTGCCGACAAAGAGCGGTCTTGCGACGACTCATTTCGCGGGAGTCGGGGGACAGGGAAACGGCCCCAATGGCATCGTCAACTTCGGCATCTTCAATCGGAACGTGACCGTGCGTCGGAGCGATGTGAGCGACGGGCTTTCTCAAACGATGTTCGTCGGCGAGATCGCGCAGCAACTGCCCGCATGGGGCGATCCCGAGAACTGGCGCGAGATCGAGACGGGGCTCAATCGGCACTCAGTGGGCTTCGGAAACAAAGAAGGCACCGGAGCCCACTTCTTGATGGGCGACGGCAGCGTGCGCTTCTTCCCGAATAGCACGTCGCGCGAAGTGCTTGAGAAGCTCAGCACGCGGGACGGAGCAGAAGCGGGAATGCTGCTCGGGCCGTAGTCGCTGCGTCGGTGCAAACTACGAACCGCGCGACGACGCGATCGAGTTAGGCGAGCGGCAGGTGAGTTCATACCAGTACGACGGACTTGTAGTCCGTCGATCTGCGACTGCGACGGACTACAAGTCCGTCGTACAGAAGATCGCCGGTAACTTCTCATCTGCCGCTCGCTTTAGCGCTCTTCAGGTTGAGGCACGAGCGGGTTTGAGTTCTTCATCGTGAGTTGCAGACGCAGGCGCTGGTTGTAGGTCTGCAAGTCAATGTGCTTGCTGTCGAAGTCCCATTTCACAGCGCGGAAATTGGTGTCGTTCAACATCTCTTCGCGGTCATAGAGCTTCGCTCCCGTCTCCTTATTCAGCACGAGCAAGTTGAAGTCGTTGCCGAAGCCGTTGAAGGCATTGCCCTGCTGCCGCTGCATGCTGATCAGCACCGGGGTCGAGTTGATGTCGGAGAGCAGCAAGTTGTGATTCGACAGCGAGATGTCCCACAAACGCTTTCCCGAGTGTCGATCAAAGGCCATCAGCGGTCCGTTGATCGGCAAGATCGACGTCTCTCCGTAGATCCACTGCTGACTGTTGCCATTGAGGATCAAGAAGACGCGATCGTTATCGCGGAAGGCAAATTGGTAATGACGAGCGACTCGCAGCGGCGCGGGAATCTCGCCGCTCTTCTGCATCTCGCCGTTCCACAAGTTGAGGAACGCGACTTCGCCCTTCGGCTCGTAAAGGATGAGTTGATCGCTCGCGAGTCGACCGATGCGGACCGTCGTTGAGAAGTCGTGCAGCCAAACCGTCTTGCCGGTTCGAGTATCGAGGGCCTCGATGTTGAGGCCCTTTGCTCCCGTTGAGAGTTGCCCATTCGCCACAACCGCGATGTCGCCATAAGTGACGAGCATGTTCGCGAGCTTCGGACCGAACGCGGGACCGTTGAACTTGCTGCCGCTGAGCGGCGCGTAGAACTGCGACGTATTCGATGCTGTATCCGTTGTTACAAGCATCGACTCGGTGCCACTGACGACGGTCTTTGTCGGCACTCGGTCCAACTTCCAGCGCAGCACGCCGGTCCGCGCGTCGTAGACGTAGAGCGTCTCGCGCACTCGATAAGCGACGTAGTCCGAGTTCGCGATCAGTGTCACCGGAGCGACCGGCACTTGATTGAACCGCGACGGTCCTTTGAAGCGCTTCAGAAAGAGCGAATACCCGACGAGCGCTTCAGGACGTTGCAGGTTGTAGTCGGTCTCTTCTTGATCAAAGGCGCCGCCATCAACTTCCTCGATGCCGTTGAAGTAGTTCTCTGCGGTTTCGACGGGCACGGTCCACAAGACGCGACGATCGGGAACCGACAGCGCATGCAGCGCATTGCCATTGAGCACGATCAGCGTGCTGCCGATGCGCTGAAACATCGGGGCGAGCGAAATGCCCTGCTTTGTTCGCAGAGGCACGTTCCATAAGAGCTTGCCGGTCGCGGCTTCTTGAAACATCAGCCGCTCGGCAGACATGCCGTTGTGCTCGGTCATCGAGAGCATATGCAAGCCGCTGAAGTAGCTCGGCTCGCGGCGCGACGGCTCAATCGGCTTCACCACTTGAGCTTGATAGTTCGATTGAAAGCGCTGCATCGTCACTTTCTCGACCGGCGGTAGTTCCGCCTTCTGCAGAGCATTGCTCGCGACGACTGACAGCAGCCTTTCGCGAGCGACGGCGAGCGTCTCCAGATTCGGCAATTGGAGGCTGTCGGAGAAGCTTGAGGTCAGCGCGAGCGCAGCCCGAGCGCCAACATCATCGCCGAACTTGCCGCGAAGCCGCGCGAGTCGCAGTGCTTGCAGCGCTCGCATCTCCGGATGTGCGTAACGATCAAAGAGCACTCGCACCCAATGCACCGCATCGCTCAAGCGTCCTTCGTCTTCGGCCTGCCGCGCAAACTTTTCGATGAGCGGCACTGCCACTCCATGAAACTTGAAGGTTTCGGCGATGAACTCGGACTCGGGTCCGAGCGGCAATTGCATCGTCTCGGTGATGAGCTTTGAGAACTCTGCCGTCAGTGCTTCGCGTTCGTCTTTCGGAGTCTGCGCCCAAATTGTTCGCACGAGATGCTGCGCCCATGCGCGCGATGTCATGCCGACGTTTCGGTTCGTTGAGACTTCAAACTCACCCGGCGGCAAGCTCTTCAGTTCGACGAGCAAGCGCTTCATCGCATCGAGATAGCGCTTACTCGTGATGGCGCGACGAATCTCAAGATCAGCCAATGAAAACTTCTGAGCGGGAGTCCGGGCGATGCGCTGCAGCTCGTCGTTGAGATCGTCTGCCGGTTGATCCAATTCATTGAGCCGGCGAGTCAGCGCGTCTCGCAGCACGGTCTCGTAACGCTGCTGAGCGTCCCGATCGGGGAACTCATTCGGCTGAGGACGCAGAACCGCAAGAGCATCCGCATGCTTGCCGTCGGCGAGTGCGAGCTTCGCTTCGAACAACCGATCTTCGAGCGAGCGATCAGTTTTATCTTTGAGCAACGCAAGCCGCTCGGTGACGGAGTCTTGCTGCTCGAACGCCGTCAATTGTGCCGGGTGTAACGAAAGCATCAGCCCCCGATACATCGCGAGATTGCCGAGCGGTCGACGGCCCGCGCCGACCTTTAAGGTTGCTGTAATTTTTCCGTCATCGAGTGCGACCTTCAGCAACGAGCCGCGCTGCATCGGTTGAAAGAGAGAACCGTCAACGATCACTCCGCGCCCCGAGACTCGACCGAGTTCGGGTTGCAGCCTCTGAGTCCATAACTCTTTGCCGGCGAGCGAGACGGCTTTGATCGAGTCGAGCCCGACTAAGATCAACCGATCGCTGAGCACGCCGGCGAGATAGTGCATCGTCCCTCGCGGCTGCTCCCAGTGCTTGCGGCCCGTGAAGAGATCGAGCGAAACGATGACGCCCGTCGGATCGGATGCGCCTTTGTTTTCGATCGCAGTGAAAATGACTCGATTGCCCGCGATGACCGGTGCCGAGACCGCCCAGCGCGACGCAATCGGTTCGTTCGCCAATGCGATCGCCTGATTGTTTCCGCCGAAGAAGAGGCGATTCGGCTGATTAGGATTCTCGGGAACGGTGCCCGCCTTCGAATACCTCTGCGCCCACAAGATCGAACGGCGGGTGCGGTCTACTCCGACCATCCAACCGACGGTTGTCGGGCAGATGACGACAGAGCCGCTGACCGCCACTTGAATGGACCACATGCGGCGCTGCAGGTCGCGTTCAATCGGCAGTTCCGAGAACGCGAGCAGCACGGACCACTTCAATTCTCCCGTCGCCGGATCAAGTACGAAGAGTCGGATCTCGTTCTGCTTCTGACCGACGACATACAGTTCGCCTTGATCAACGACCGGCGTGCCTAAGAGGAAGTGTCCGGCAAGAGATTGCGAGATCTCTTCATTCATCGCCGGACCGCCCGCTTGCCACAACGTGCGTCCGGTCTCGAGATCGAGTGCCTTCAGAATGTTCGTGCCGAACTTGTTGGCCCCTGAGTTGTTGCGGCCCATGTTCCACATCATGCCGCCGCTCGTCGCCCACAGAGTCGCAAAGGGATCATCTTCAACAACGAACAATCGCACGCCGTCCGAACTGAGCACGGATCGTGCTGAGTTCGCAAAGAGCAGCGTGCCGAGCGGTCCGCCCGTTTGATCGTTCGGATTAAAGAGCAAGGCGCTCTCAAGCGTCGGCTGCGCCATCCCGCGCTGACGCCATAAGGCACTGTCGAGCGGCTGATCGTGCAGCGACCAAACGAGTCTGCCGGTCTCAGCGTCGACAACCTCAATGCCTTCGATCGAACGAAACACAATGCGGCCGTTGACGAGCAGCGGCATTGTCGTCGGGATCGTCGGCTTTCCGCGCTCGATGCAGAACTCGGTGAGAGTGTCGATCCGGCGTTGCAGCACTTGACTGCCCGTCATTGGCAGCGACCAACGTTGCATGCCGACCGGTGCCGATCCTTTTGAAAGAGCGAGTCGATTGGGCGAACCGAAGAGCATCGGCCAATCATCGAGCGACGCGGGCGCAATCACTTGATGAGGAGCGACTCGATTGATTCGAGCGAGCTCGTCTTGAGGACTGCTGAAGCGGGTCGAACGGTTGCTGCCGCCTTCGTGCTCGGTGCTCTCAAACGCGGCCTGCAATTCTTTTGACAGAGCGGACTCACCGGCGACGCGCGCCACAACGAGCGCCTTCCGCTGCCATGCTCGGTCGCGGGTCAGCGGCGCTTTGCTCGTCCATAACTCTTGCACCCAATCGAGCGCGACGCCGTGCTCGCCGCGATCCATATGCAACGCCGCGAGTCGATCAGCCGCTTCTTGTCCGGGAGCCAATCCGAAGTAGCGAGTGGCGACTTGCACGAGTTGAGTTGCGTCGTCCGCAGCGATCGCATCAGCCAGTGACTTCTCGGCGGCAGCGAGATTGGCTCGCTGCCATGCATCGCGCACATCAGCCGGTGCCTTTGCGGCGAGCTGCATTGCTTCGCGGCGGATCGACACCAATCGCCCATCATCTTTGAGCGTTAAGCCGCCGTCGCGACCTTGCTCAAAGAGTTTGTCGATCGCGGTAATGACGGCTTGCCAATCGCCTTTGTCCGCGCGCTTTACGATCTTCTGCCAGTCTTCCTGCATCTGCGGGTCGACGGGGGCGAGTCGATCAATCGCATCGAGCGGTCGCTTGCCGGTCGCAGCGGCTTGAGGACCGGCCTGCGGATCTGCCGGATTCATCGGCTGCACGTTTGGCCGAATCGGCACGCCTCGGATTGGAACTCTTCGCGGAGGCGCTGCACCGGGAAAGAGTTTATTGAGGACGTTGCCGATGCCCTCTTTGAGTTCTTCGGCGGCCTTCTTCTCGGCGGCTTTTTGCTCTTCGGTCTTCTCTTCGGGCTTCGCCCTTTGCTCCGGCTTCTCCGCTTCTGCCGGTCGTGCGGGGGCGGGTTTGTCTGCCGGCTTCTCTTGAGCGAAGGCCGTCGTGCTGAGTGCGAAAAGAAGCGCCGCGAAGAGATGCGATCGAGGGCGAGAAAACATCATCACCGTCCGCTGCTAGAGGCAGTCAAAGCGCACTCCATCGAGTGCGAGAACGAGTAGAGACGGCTCCGCCGGCGAACTGTCGTCATTGATCGCAGCGACATCGCGCGTTGTGCATCGCGCTCGCTGCATGACGAACCCGCATCCTGCATTGGCGTTCGAGTATACCCGTCCCCATTAGCCCTGCTACGAGCGAGCGTTGTTCTGCGTCGCTTCCTTTAAGGCTCTCGCATCGTGCGCGGTTGAGCCTATCGCCGCCGGGAGCGCGGGTTGTGTGATCGATGTCGAGAAGCGCGATTGAGCCAATCGCGGCGATTGCATGTAGGCGCGAGTGCGTGCGTCTTTGCGAGCGAACGGCGGACAAGATGCTCGTCGTCCTCCGGGTCGCTGTAGCTCGGACGCCTACGTCCGAGAGCGACCCGCTCGGACCTGCAACAAACCGGAAGCACGGACGTAGGCGTTCGTGTTACGAACTCGGGATGTTGCTCACCGGCAATTCCTTATGGGCGCCTCACTCCGTACTTGCCGGAGTCGTCTTGCAACCGCGCCAAACGCAATTGGCTGCTGTGAACTGAATAGGTCGCACTCTCCGAAGGTCGCTCACGACTGCGCTAGCGAGACCGACTGTCATCATTGCTAGCTCGGCCATAACTGCTGCGCCGCATATGACCGACCGCACTCGGGCTCTTAGGTCCGCAATTCGTCGAATTAAGGGGATTCGTCGTTTGACTCGTGCCGAAACTGATGACGGACAAATCGGCGATTGCCGTCGCGTATGTCGGTCGACTTGCTCAACGACTCGCAGCGCGGCCACTCCTCACTCCGACGTCCACTTCACTGAGGAACTCACACCATGATGCAGCTTTGGCGATGGATTCAGGGACGTGCGGGGCGAGCGACGCTGCTCGGGTTCGCGGTATTGGTCGGCTTCTCGGGATGTCGCAGTGGCGGATCGTTCGCGAGTCGCGGATATGCGCCGGCGGTTCATTCAGGACCGGCTGCCGTACCGCTCGCGCCACAAGCGGTGCCTCCGTATGAAGAGCCGACTCCGATTCTCAATCCGCCGCTGAAGACGCAGTCAAAGCTCGATACGCAACTCGGCGAAGCGGCTGAGCCTCAAGAGTTCGTCGGGACTCCGACCGAACCCGCGAAGGCTGCGTTGCCGAAGGTCGAAGCTCCGCAAGTCGACGCGCCGCAGCCGGCAGTGGTTGCGACTGAGACACCGATCACTCGCGATGTCTTCGCTGATGAGCCGCTGCCTCCTGCGCCGAAGACCGCAGCCGTCGACGAGCCGAAAGCCGATCAACCGAAGGAAGTGGCGAAGCCCGTCGCGCAAGACGTTGAGCCGCTCATCCCCGTGCAACCGCGAAATCCGAAAGTGGTCGCGGTTGATGAGCCTGCTGTTCCCGAATCAAAGCCAGTTACCGAAGTAACGAAGGACACTGAGAAGACAAAGCCGCTCTTCGAGCCCGCACGAAAGCCGACAACGAACGCGCTGTCGAATGACGCAAAGGACGACGAGCCGTTCGTGCCCGAGTTCAAGCCGGAGCCGCCGAAGTCCGACGCTCCGAAAGCAGAGACATCGAAGCCCGAGAAGGCCGTCGATGTGAAGACGTTGCCGAATGGCGATGACGAAGAGGCCATTCCGGCGCCGAAGGTCGACGCTCGAAAGGCGGATGCTCCGTCGGTTGATGCCGCGAAGGTCGCGGCTCCACTGATTGATGTGCCGCTGCC
Source organism: uncultured Planctomycetaceae bacterium (assembly GCA_964573505.1). Classification (GTDB taxonomy): domain Bacteria; phylum Planctomycetota; class Planctomycetia; order Planctomycetales; family Planctomycetaceae; genus AM-0621. Next base: position 26,956 of record CAZNMS010000040.1, read on the forward strand.
CGATGTCCCGTTACCGAGCGTCCCGAACGCGAAGAGCGTTGATCAAGAACCGATGAAGGACGCCGCGCCGCAGACCGGTCGCGAGAAGGCGCAACTCGATGAACCGAGACTCGACAAAGAAGCCGTCGCGAAGACGGAGCCGATGCCGACATTGAAAGTCGAGCCGCCGAAGATCACTGAGAAGAACAACAAGAGCGAAGTGGGAAAAGACGATCCGCTGAGTGGTCTCGATCCGTTCGAGCCGGAGTCGTTCACTCCAGTGACTCCGTTGCCTGAGAAGTCGAAGAACGAGAAGAAGACGGACATCGCTGCGTCGAAGATTGATGCGCTGCCGGAGATCAGTCCGACTCCGATCGCAAAGGCGATCAGCAAGCCGGTGACAAAAGAATTACCTCTTGAGTCGGGAGATGCGCCGCAAGTGGCCGGTCGCATTTCAAAGGATCCGCAAGTTTCGAAGACTCCCGACGCGCCGGCTCCGGGCGCTTTGTCAGATGCCAATAGCTCGTTGCCTCTGAGGGCTCCGGTTCGAATCAGCGATCTCGCTGAGTTCGATCAACCGGCAGATCATCTGCTCGCGCTTGATGATGGCAGCGTGCTCGTCTCACATCGGACGAGCGTCTCGCGCATCAAAGCGGACGGGCGCATCGAGACGTTCTCGCGTCCCGGAAGTCCGCGCGGAATGGTGTCAACGGGCACCGGCTTCGCGTTATGTGATGCCAGTCAACGAGCCGTCGTGAAGCTCGATTCGCACGGACTCGTGACCGAGAAGCTCGCCGTCAAGAGCGACGGTTACTTCTTGCGAGCACCGAAAGATGTCGCCGCGGATGCGAATGGCGGGCTCTACTTCACCGACCCCGGTTATGCGCGGATCAAGAATCCGATTGGGCAAATCCACTACCTCAGCACGAGTGGCAAAGTGAGTGTCGTCGCTCAGAAGTTGGCGTATCCCGACGGTCTCGCTCTCTCGCCCGACGGGTCGCGGCTCTACGTCGTTGAAGGTCAAGAGGATCAAGTGCTGAGCTTCGACTTGCTGTCTGCGGGCAAAGTCGGACCGAAGCGCGTCTTCGCAAAGCTGCCCGTCGACGGGAAGAAGGATGAAGGTTCGGCGACCGGCATCGCGGTCGATCAACGCGGGCGGGTCTATGTTGCTCAGCGCGATCAATCGAAGATTCAGGTGATCGATCCCGACGGGCGAATGCTGACGAGCTACCAGTGCGGAACGCTGCTGCTGACGGACATCGCTGTCGTGCAGGGCGACCGCAATCAACTGCTCGTTGCGGGGAGTTCGGGCTCGGAGAACGGTCGGGGCAAGATTCTGCTGCTCGAACTCTCGGGCCGTTAGGCGAGCGGAAGGTGAGTTCATACCAGTACGACGGACTTGTAGTCCGTCGATCTGCGACGGCGACGGCGACGGACTACAAGTCCGTCGTACAGAAGATCGCCGGTAACTTCACATCTGCCGCTCGCGTTAGTGCGACGGAAAGCAGGGCCGGGAATAAGAGCTACAGCGTGCCGGTAACTCTTATTCCCGGCGCTCACGAAGTGATCATTGCCGCGTTCGTTCTGCTGTAGCCGAAGTCGTCAGACTTCGGACGCAGGCACTCCGGCCCCCGAGATCTCACGATCTCGGCTACGGTCGATGCCGATTCACGCAGCGTTCTTCAACTCCTCATTCGCATTCAGCCGCCTCACTCGGTTTGATGTCGACCGTTTCGCCTCAGCCCGTTCGGCCGTTTCTTCTTGAGGACTTTCGACATGCAAACAACTTCGCGGCGCACAACGCAGACTGCTCGGACTCGAAGCGGTAACGCGGCGATCGTGTTTATCGTCATCGTCGTTTGTCTGATTGGCGCGTACTTTTGGGTCACTCGCAACGCTCGCAGTGCGAGTGCGAACCCGGCGGCGAAAGCGAGCACTCACAAAGTGCGCCGCGAGCAATTGGTCGTGACTGTCGTTGAAGACGGAACGATCGAAAGCGCGAAGAACGTCGACATCAAATGCGAGATCGCAGGCGGCAGCACGATCTTATGGATCATTCCCGACGGCACGCTCGTTGAGGCCGGTGATGAGCTCGTGAAGCTCGATCAGTCGGGCATCGAAGAGCAGTTGCGATCGCAAAAGGGCGTCTACGAGAAAGCGGTGGCCGCTCAGATTCAGGCGCGCGAGGACGCTGCTGCGGCAGAGATCTCGGTCGAGGAGTATCTCGACGGCATCTTTGTCAAAGACATGCAGACGGTTGAGGCGCAAATCAAGATCGCCTTCGAGAACTTGCGCAGCTCGGAGAACATTCTCGATCACTCCCGCCGCATGTCGCGAAAAGGGTTCGTGACTCCGCTGCAAGTGGAAGCCGACGAGTTCGCCGTGCAGCGCGCTCAGCTTGATCTCGATGCGGCGAAGACGTCGAAGACCGTGCTCGAGAAGTACTCGAAGGCGAAGATGCTGAAAGAGCTACAAGGCAAGCGCGACTCCGCGAAGGCGCGTGAGCGTTCTGAAGACGCCAATGTCGCGCTCGAAAAGGGCAAGCTCGACAAGCTGACGAATCAACTCGCAAAGACCGTCATCAAAGCTCAGCAAAGCGGAATGGTGGTCTACTACAAAGAGAGCAGCCGCTTCGGCAGTTCTCAGTCCGGCATCAGTGAAGGCGCGGCGGTTCGCGAAGCGCAGACGATCATTCAACTTCCCGATCTCAAACGCATGCAGGCAAAGGTGCCGATTCATGAGAGCAAAGTGGAAGTCGTGAAGTCCGGCATGCGCGCGTTGCTCAAAGTGCTCGATAAGCAGTTGCAGGGCAGCGTTGTGATGGTTGCCAATCAGCCGGAGTCGAAGTCCTTCTTTCAAGCGCAAGTGAAGGAGTACCCGGCGATCGTGCGGATCGAGAGCGATACGGGCTCGCTGCGTCCCGGCATGACGACTGACGTCGAGATTTTGGTGGCGGATCTCAAAGACGTTTTGACGGTGCCGGTTGCAGCCGTCGTCGATCAAGGCGGCAAGCACTTCTGTTGGGTGCAGAAGACGGGAGCAGCTCCCGAGAAGCGGCCTCTGATTTTGGGACAAACGAACGACAAGTTTGTCGAAGTGAAAGACGGAGTCGCTGAAGGCGATCTCGTCATCATGAATCCTCGCGCGGTCGTTGCTGACGCGCGGGCGGAAGATGCACCGGCAGAGAAGACCGACGTCGATACGAAAGCAAAGTTTGGCGAGACGAAGGCCGTTGATCCGAAGGACGCGGCTGCAAAAGGTATTACAGCCGAACGAGAAGGCGGCGGAGCAGGGGGCGGCGGCGGAAGATCGCGCGGGCCGCTGAAGGTCTCGGACTACGACAAAGACGGCGACGGCAAGATGAGCAAAGCCGAAGCTCCCGAGCAGATGCAGAACTTCTTCGATCGCATCGATACCAATATGGATGGCTTCGTAACGCAGGCCGAAGCAACCGCGTCCTATCAACGCATGCAGCAACGCATGCAGCAGGGCGGGGGACCGGGCGGTCCCGGTGCTCCCGGCGGCGGCCCGATGTAGTTCGGCGAACGGGAGATGAGCTTATCCCGGTACGACGGACTTGTAGTCCGTCGAAGACGAAGCTCGACGGACTGCAAGTCCGTCGTACAAGAGATAGCCGGTACGTTCTCAACTGCCGCTCGACTTATTCCGCCAATGCGCGTTTCCAGCAGGAGAGCGCAGAGCACGCAGAGAAGACCACTCTGCGGCCTCTGTTCTCTCCTGTTCTTCATTTATGGTTCGACTCTTCTTCAGCGACTTCGTCTCTCGCACCTTCGAAGGTTTCAACATGCCGCGTTTTCAGTACTGCTTGAACTCCAGCACGATCAAACCGACTCCGATTCTCGAAAAGATCCGCATCGCAGCGAAGGCGGGCTATGAGGGCATCGAACTTTGGCACGACGACATCGACCTCTACTTGCAGTCGGGGGGTAAGCTTTCTGACATCCGCAAGGCGCTCGATGACTGCGACGTGCAGGCGCCGACGACGATCTATCTCAAAGGATGGTCCGACACGACGGGCGAAGAGCACGTGCGAGAACTCGACGAGATCAAACGCCGGCTCGAACAAACGGCTGCGGTCGGTGCGCCGCATGCGATCGCAGGTCCGCCAATGGGCAAAGCCGATCATGAACTCGGAGCACGGAACTACTTTGAGTTGCTCGAAATCGGCAAACAGTTCGGCGTTAAGCCCGCGATGGAGTACCTCGGTTTCGTTGAGGACATCAATACGATCGAAGCCGCATGGGACGTCGTGACGAAGTGCAATCATCCCGATGCGACGATTGTGCTTGATCCGTTTCACTGCTTCCGAGGAGGCGGGCCGATCGACTCCATTCGCAAACTGCCGGCGAGCAAGATCGCGATCTCGCACTTCAACGACTCCCCCGGCGAACCCGCATGGAACGTGCTGACGG
>CAZNMS010000041.1:0-31278 GCA_964573505.1 uncultured Planctomycetaceae bacterium
GAGATTGAAGCAACCGCCGAACGCTTGCAGCAACCCGTTGTCATCGAGGGCTATCTGCCGCCGCATGATCCGCGCATTCAAGTTGTCAAAGTCACTCCCGATCCCGGCGTGATCGAGGTCAACGTGCATCCGGCTCGCGATTGGGAAGAACTCAAAGAGATCACGACGAGCGTCTATGAGGAAGCTCGGTTGACGCGATTGGGGACAGAGAAATTTCAGCTCGACGGTAAGCACACCGGCACCGGCGGCGGCAATCACATTGTGCTCGGCGGGCCGACTCCCGCAGACAGCGCGTTCTTGCGCCGACCGAGTTTGCTCAAGAGCCTCATCACCTATTGGAACAATCATCCGGCGCTGTCGTACTTGTTCTCGGGGCAGTTCATTGGGCCGACGAGTCAAGCTCCGCGCGTCGACGAAGGCCGACGCGATGCGCTCTATGAATTGGAGATCGCGTGCCAACAAATCCCCGAGAGTGGCACGGTTCCGCATTGGCTTGTCGATCGAGTGTTCCGTCACTTGTTGGTTGATCTGACCGGCAACACGCATCGCGCCGAGATCTGCATCGACAAGCTGTTCTCACCGGATAGCTCGACGGGACGACTGGGGCTTGTCGAACTGCGCGGCTTTGAAATGCCGCCGCATGCGCGCATGAGCCTGACACAACAATTACTCGTCCGCGCTCTCGTGTGTTGGTTCTGGGAACAACCGCTGCAACAGAAGCTGACTCATTGGAGCACCGCATTGCATGACCGCTTCATGCTGCCGCACTACTTGCGGACGGACTTGCGAGAGGTGCTTTCGGACTTGCGCGCGGCAGGCTTCGACTTCCGCAATGAATGGTTCGCTCCGCACTTCGAGTTCCGTTGCCCGGTCATCGGCAGCGTCATCTACGACGGCATCAAGCTCGAATTGAGGACCGCGATCGAGCCGTGGTATGTGCTCGGCGAAGAACCCGGCGGAGGCGGCACGGCGCGGTATGTCGATTCGTCCGTCGAACGCATGCAGGTGCATGTGACGAGCTTCAACGCCGAGCGTTACGCCGTGACGGTCAACGGTCGCAGCACGCCGCTGCAACCGACCGGCGTCTCGGGCGAGTACGTCGCCGGAGTTCGCTATCGAGCATGGCAGCCTCCGAGCTGCCTGCACCCGACGATCCCGGTGCATACGCCGCTCGTCTTCGACATCGTCGACCGTTGGCGCAACCGCTCGATCGGAGGCTGCCGCTATCACGTCGGTCACGCCGGCGGCTTGAACCCGCAGGTCTATCCCATCAACGCCCTCGAAGCCGAATGCCGCCGCTCGTCGCGCTTCTTCGCGATGGGTCACACCGGCGGCCCGCTAACGCCAACCGACGAACTGCCTTCGAAAGACTTTCCTTGCACGCTGGATTTGAGGATCGCTCGGTAATGAGCGAACGGATTGTTTATCATCCGAACGATCATCCGAGCCCTGATGAGATTGAGGACTCGGCGGTTGCTACAACAGATTCAGAAAAAGGCGTGAGTATGTCAGATATTAAGAAAGTCAGTTTTCGTGATTGGACGCTCCAACAACTCGAAGATGCGTTTCGACTGCGTGATGACGAACAACATCCACCAATGCGAGAGTGGCTCCTCGCCGCACCACCAACTGATGAGAGGACATTGACCGATATCGAGTCCTTGCGAGCCAAGCTCAATCGGCATGCTCGCGGTTGGAACGAAGAAGAATTGAAGATCTTCTTCATCGGTCCGTTGCTGACGTTGGTGAATTTTGAAGGGGCTCAATACGGGGCCTTTGCGGATCGAACGCTGACAGCAGCGGTCGACAACTACGAGTTATCGGGCATCGTCGACGGTGTAATCGCGCGCGGTCGCTACGAGCCGGTGACCCCGTACTTTTGCCTACAGGAATACAAACCGGAAAAGGGACGCGACCTTGATCCGGCAGCGCAAGTACTGGCCGCGATGTTGGCTGCACGCAAGTTGAACCCGTACCCGCAGACGATGCATGGCTGCTATGTGATTGGCCGCTTGTGGTTCTTCTTGACGCTCGATGCGACCGAGCCCGTCTACACCATTAGCCCGAGCTTCGACGCCTCTTCGGCAGACATCGTTCAGATCTTCGCGATGCTGACGAAGCTCAAGAGTTGGGTGATTGAGCAAGTCGATTTGGCCATGAAGTTGAAATGACACGCACACGTCAGAGTCATATTTGTTACACGATGAAAGTCAGCCGCCGTGAAAATTCGCAACGCCACCATCAATAACTTCCGAGGTCTCAAAGAGCTGCATTTGGACTTTGTGAACCAGCGCACGAACGAAGCTCGAAACTTGGCATGCCTGATTGGAGACAACGGATCGGGCAAGACGACGGCTTTGCAGGCGATCGCGTTGGTGATTGGTCTGGCAACTCGGAGAATACGCAAAGCGTCCGATCTGAGTTGGTGCGGATTTCTCCGGGAACGCGTTAGTTCGCTAGGACCGACTCGAGTCGAAGTGGAAATAGAATTCCACGAGGCTGAAGTCGCCGAGGCAAGGAAGTTGTTCGAGATGTGGTATCAGTCCCAATCGCAAGAATGGCGGGACTCACATCGGGTCGTCGAACCTTCCACCCTAAAACAGGTGACATTGACCTGGGAAAACGACGCACTGACATCTCCGCAAGGCATGGCCGGCATTAATCAGTTTCTCGGTAGGTACTACATCAAGACGTTACTCAATGAACGCCGCGACCTCCGCGAATATTTCAGCCGTGTCGGGGACGTCTTTTGGTTCGATCAGTACCGCAATCTCGGTTCGCGAGTTGGCACCGGCGAGGTCGACGAGAACGAAAAGACGAGCTGGCAAGCAGGCGTTGAACAACTACGAGAGTTCCTGATTGGTATGTGGGCCTTTCATTCAATGCCCGATCCGAAGAATGGCACAGACTACCTATCCTTGTTGGAACCTCGCTTTAACGAAGTCTTTACGGGGATTCGCTTCGCGGGGATTAGTCCGATGCTCGACCGCATGGATCGGAAAGCGTCGGACTTCTATTTCGACCTGACTCACAAGGGCTCGCGATATGACATCACCGAAATGTCATCAGGCGAGCAGGCGGTTTTCTCATTGCTATATGAGTTCGTGCGACTCGGGATCAGTCACTCGGTGGTCCTGATCGACGAGCTCGAATTGCATCTCCATCCGCCTCAGCAGCAAGCACTTTTGGGTTTGCTTTCGAAGATCGGCCCCAATTGCCAATTCATCATCACAACACACTCGCCGTACTTGTCGAATGCCATTCCTGAAGATCGCGTGCATCGCATGGAGAGGGGCGTGCGATGTCTGTAGAGCTGTTATTGGTAGAGGGGCAACTCGAATTTCAGATCTTCACGAAAGTCTTCAATGGTTTGCCTGCCATCGAGCGAGGCGGTTCGAAGAATGCACTCGCTCCGGAAACGAGGCGTCGACGCGAGCAAGCGGGTCGCGCCAATTCTTATTACATCCGTGACCGAGACTTCGATTTCTATCCGCCGAATGACATTTCCCTGCCAACGATCGACAAGGCAGACGACAAGGGCGTCGTGCTCGGCTGGCGCTGGTGTCGGCATGAGATCGAGAACTACTTGATCGACCCGTTGATTGTTTCGCGCGTTGCTGACTGCGAGGTCTCGGTCGTCGAGGAACATGTTGCCGAAGCAGCGAAACGCATTCGGGCTTACGAAGTCGCGCGATGGGTTATTGGTGCGGCACGGCATCAACTGCCCCCGCATTACAAGTTAGCCACTCGACCGGCTGAAGCGGGTGATGATATTGGACTGCCCGCCGATCTCTCTGATTCCGGCTGCTGGGGATGGTGCGAATCTGCGATTCGTGAGTATCGGCAGCGCATCGACGATGCACTCGGTGAGTCTGCCGTCGAAGACAACTTCAAGGATTTCCGGCTGACCTTCAGTGACGAATCGCGGATCATCTTCACGGGTGACGCTCCGGAGACCGCAGCCAATGCCTTGTTGTGGTGTTCCGGCAAGGACTTGTTGGCCGCGATGTCTGACTGGCTAAAGACGCTCGGCTTCAAGAACCCCGGCGAGTATCGCGCAGCCGCACGGGATTGGGTGATCGACAACACCGATGAGGCGCTAGGGCTCATTCCTGAGTGGAAGAAGTTCCGCGAGATCGTTCGCCACGGAAGCGGCAGCGGACACGAATTGAGCCGGCGTGCTCAGAGCGATCAGCAACGCGGTTGAGAGCGTGATCGTTCCAGTGAGTGATGCCTCTCCGACTTTTGTTCGCTTCGTCATGCCTCTTCTTGAATCCCAAACTGATGACTGACACCGCTGACTCATCTCCGCCGATGAAGATGGCTTATGTGCCTTCGGCGGATTGTTTTGATGAACTCCATGATGAACGCGGAGAACTGCGGCCTCATTGGCGGGTGTTTACCGAGGCCATGCAGAAAGTGCCGGAGACTGACTTCGTGCATCGCTCGGCGCAGGCCGAGTTGCTGCTCAGTGAGAACGGAGTCACGTTCAATGTTTTTGGGGATGCGGCTCAGTCGCAGCGGCCTTGGAAGCTGGATCTGCTGCCGTTCATTCTCGCGGCGGATGAGTGGCGGCGGATTGAAGAGGGGCTCAGTCAGCGAGCTCGGTTGTTGCAGTTCATCATTCGAGATGCGTATGGCGAGCAAGGTTTGATCAAGGCCGGCTTACTGCCGGCGGAAGTGCTGTTCGCGCATCCGAAGTTCGGTCGAGCGTTTCAGGGACTGCATCGCACCGACGTGCCGTCGATGGTCTCGTATGGGGCTGAGTTGGCTCGCGATCCCGGCGGGCAATGGCGCGTGATGGCCGATCGCGCGGAGGCTCCGGCAGGCGCGGCGTTCGCGCTTGAGAATCGCATCGTCGCGTCTCGAACACTGCCGGCTCAGATGCATCGACAGCAGGTGCAGCGGCTCGCTCCGTTCTTTCTGCGACTGCAAAACACACTCAAGCAACTGCGAGTCCGACAAGTCGAGAACCCGCGCATCGTGCTGCTCTCGCCGGGGCCGAAGTTTCCTTACTACTTCGAAGACGTCTATCTCGCGCGGTATCTGGGTTACACGTTGGTGGAAGGCGCGGACCTCGCCGTGCGAGACGATCGCGTCTACTTGAAGACGCTTGCGGGTTTGGCGCAGGTCGATGTCATCTTGTCGCGCGGAACCGAGAACGACATCGATCCGCTTGAACTCGGAGGCTGTGCTCCGCATGGGGTGCCGGGATTATTACATGCCATTCGAAAGGGGAATGTTGCGGTCGCGAACACTCCCGGTTGCGGATTGATCGAGTCGCCGGTCTTCATGGCTTTCTTGCCGAGCTTGTGTCAGCAGGCGCTCGGCGAGCAATTATTGTTACCTTCAATTGCGACTTGGTGGTGCGGGCAAGAGGAGCAGCGGGCGTATGTCGAAGCGCATTTGGATGAGCTCGTCATCAAGCCGGCGTTTCAAGCCAGTGGCGGTGAAGAGATCTTTGCCGCGCGCTTATCAGCCAGCGAACGGCGCGATTTGCTCGCTCGAATTCTCAAGCGACCCTTCAACTACGTTGCTCAGGAAACGATCGCGCGTTCGGCGGTTCCCGTTTGGAAAGACGGACGAGTGGCCTGCGGGCATGCGGCAGTGCGCGCGTTCGTTGTCGCGGACTATGAGGGCTACAAGCTCATGCCCGGCGGATTGGTGCGAGTCGCGCCAACGACCGCGCCGATGGAGCTGTCGGTGTCGGCAGGAGTCAGCAGCAAAGACTTGTGGGTGCTCGCCGACGCGCCGGTCGAGCCGGTGACATTGCTCACCGCCGCCGATCAACCCGTTGCACTGCGACGCACGGCGGCGACGTTTCCCAGTCGAGTGGCGGATGATCTCTTTTGGCTCGGGCAATCATTGGATCGAGTCGACTTTCTCAGTCGGTTGTTGCGGTCGGTCATTGAACGACTCACATCACAAACCGAACTTGATTGGCCCGAGCTACCGACGTTGTTGCGTTGCCTCGCTGATCAAGGTCAGATCGAACCGAGCTTCACGTTGCACGAGTTCCAATCCGCGCTGCCGTTGTTGTCGGACGAGATCCCGAAGTCAGTTGCTGATCGGAGCGAAGTGCACGGGCTCTCGTTTGCTGTGTCGGAATTATTACGTTTGGGCTCGTTGGTCCGGTTGTGGATCTCGCCGGATACCTGGCGCAAGCTGCATGAGACCGCCGAGACCTTTCACGCTGCCGCCGCGAATTCATGGTCCGGATTGGTCGATGTGCTGAGTTCGCTGAATGAGTTGATCGTCGATCTGGCTGCCGTCAGCGGACTCATTCACGACGGCATGATTCGCGGACCTGCCTGGCGCTTGATGGATATCGGGCGGCGCATCGAGCGTGCTCGCGATGTCTCAAAGTTGGTCCGCTGCATGTTGTCGAGCGGTTCGTTGTCGCTGCGTCCGGTTTTGAAGTCGCTGCTGGAAGTTGTCGATTGCCGCATGACGTATCGCTCGCGATATCTCGAAAACGTGCAGCAGAATGCGGTGCTCGATTTGTGTTTGACGGACGAAACCAATCCGCGCTCCGTCGTGTGGCAGTTGGTGCAATTGGTCGAGCACGTGCAAGCCTTGCCGCAAGACTTGACCTCGCCGCTGAGAACTGAGGAGCAACGACTCGTGCTGGCCGCGTTGCACGGAGTGCGACAACTCACCGTCGAGCAGCTCGCCGCGCCCGACCCGAGCGCCGTGCATTCGGTGCTGGAGATACTCGACGAGCAACTGCGACTGTTGGCTGACGTGCTGACTCGCAAGTACTTGCTGCACTCGGGCACGCCTCGGCAGATCAACAACGAGATGGAGGTTGAGTGATCGTCGTCGATACAAACGACGGCATCTTCAGTCGTTCATTTTCGGGTGGCACGTCCTGAGTACTCTGATTGGTTCGACCGCGCATTGCGGGTGACGCCAAGTTGAATCGCTCGCAGCAATCAATGAAGGCTGACAGAAAGATTGAGGACAGAAAGATGTCCCGTCTGGAGTCGAGTCAGACGTTGTCGTAGTTGGATCATTTCATGCGCTATCGAGTGACTCATTCCACAACCTACAGCAGCAGTGACGCGATCTCGGTCGGGCATAACGAAGCTTGGCTGAGACCTCGTGAGCTGCCGTCTCAGCTTTGTGATCGGTACGAGTTGCAGATCACTCCCGGTCCGTCGGTGCGTTCGACGAGGCATGACTACTTCGGCAATGCAGTCACGCAGTTCTCGTTCAATCAGGGCTACCGCGATCTCAACGTGACGGCGATCAGTGAGGTCTTGCTGCGCGAGCGAGGAGCCTCGCGCGAGACGCCTTCACCTGGATGGGAAACGATCGTTGAACTGGTCCGCAGCCGACCGACAAAGGAGTCGCTTGCGGCTTACGAGTTCGTCTTCGATTCACCGCGCGTGCGTCGCTCGGAAGAACTAGCGACCTATGCGCGATCGTCCTTCAAAGTCGGTCGACCGATCGTCGAGTGTTTGACCGAGCTGCTCGCGCAGTTCAAAGCCGACTTTCAGTTCGACTCGAACGCGACCAATGTTTGGACGCCGTTAGAAGTTGCCTTCAAGCAGCGACGCGGTGTGTGTCAGGACTTCGCGCACATTGCGATGGCGATGCTCCGCAGTCTCGGTCTGCCGGCTCGGTACATCAGCGGCTACCTGCGGACGTTCCCGCCGCCCGGCAAGCCGAGGCTCGTCGGTGCCGACGCTTCGCATGCATGGGTCTCGGTGTTCTGCGGAGAACTCGGTTGGGTCGACATCGATCCGACGAACAACAACTTCCCGAACCTCGAACACATCACCGTCGCCTGGGGCCGAGACTTCTCGGATGTTGTGCCCATCAAAGGCGTCGTCATCGGAGGCGGGCAAACGGCAATGAAGGTCTCGGTCGATGTGGCGCCGCTGAGTTGAATGCCGGGCAGTGCAGAGAGCTGTGGTTCGCAGAGCGAACCACGACGATCACGGCATGACTTCAGAGTGAAGTGCTGTGATCGATCGGCATGAGTGAGACATGCCTCAAACAGTGGTCATGGAGTCGCGTTGCAATCTGAAGCAGCGAAGTGGCACACGGGATGCAAAACAACCCGGCCTCGCCTGTTTCCCTCCTCGGCAACCTCTCTCCTAAGGGCTTCTCTCACACTCATGGGCTCCCCGAAATTGTGGAATCAATGGCGCTCAGCCTCGATGGCTGACTCGCCAGAAGTCGTCGCGTCGTTTTGGTCCGATCATCAATCCGAACTCACTGCGATCGCTCAAGTATGGCTGAATCGCATGCTGGTGAAGTCAACAAACGGAGACGCTGAATCGAGCGTTACGGCCTTTGAAGTCTTTTGCTTATCGACAACCAATGCACCGGGCGAATCCTTGCGCGGAGCTGATGAGCTATGGCGGTTGATCGCTGCGATCGTCATGAGTCAGCGACCAGCGAACGATCAAAGCAAGCAGATGACCCCGCCGCCTGAGTCCGATCAAACGGTCGATGTCTCATCGCTCGCGGCACATTCAGGATCGGTTGTACCGGCCAATCTGCCCGAGCTGATGACTAATGAATTGCGTCGACTCTTAGAGCTCTTAGCGGACGTTGATCTTGAAGTTGTCGTGCTCGCCAAACTCTGCGATGCGACCGACAGCGCTCTCGGTGATGAGATGAACTACACGCGTCGCACGATCCAACGCATGCTCAAGTTGATCCGCAGCATTTGGAATTCAGAGTTCGAAGCCTGCCGCGCGAGCCGTCAATAGACGCGCTGCGCGAGGTCTCGTCGTCGGTGTATTCGCCTATTTTGAGAGACGTGCCTTCGCTCGGAGGATTGCCGCCGTAGTTTCATCCTGAGACTCGACCGGTTTGATTCTTGAACCACTGCAAGCTGTGCGACCGAGTGCCGAAAGTGCCGGATCGAAAAAACGGCGAGGTTCATTTCGGCCTCGCATTGGGTCGCAGTGCCGCGCCCGTTAGGAAGCGGAGTTTCGGCTATTTCGTAACGGAATCCGCTTCCTGATGGGCGCGGCTCTGCAACCTCATCGTGAACCATGCCAAAAAACAAAAGGCCGGTTCTTCACATGAAGAACCGGCCTTTTGTTTTTGTGCTCGTTGCTCAGCTCATAAGACGTTCGATCGTCTTAGTGATGAGCGGCGGCGGGGGCATGATGATCGTGCCCGCCATGATCGTGTCCGTGACCGTGATCGTCGTGCCCATGATGACCGTGATCGTGACCGGCGGCGGCGAGTCGCTCGGCTTCGAGTTCGTCACTGAAGTCGATGAAGCGGTTGACTGCTCCCGAGAGTTGCACCGAGCCGCAGATGAAGGCGAGCGATGTCAGCCCGACGACATACACCAACTTGCCCACAACGTTCCCGACCTTGAAGCCGAACCAGTCGTGATAGCCGTCTGCTGGCGGCGAGACGGTACACCAAACGAGCACCCAGAAGATGATGAGCAGCGAGAACGAGACGATCGCGCCCTTCTTGAAGAGCAGCTCGTAGAGCTTCGTCCAATTCACGGCGAGCAACCAATAGCCGACCCAGCAGATCAAACCGAGATACGGCAGCAGCAAGAAGAACGTCGCACTGACGACGCCCCATGCTGCTTTCAGCAAGGCGACAACGCTCTGCAAGAACGTCACTACGGGTCCGTCCGGCGTTGCATCAGCCAGCAGGCCATCGGGAATCGAAGAGAAAAAAGTGGTCGCAAACAGTTCGATCATGGGGCGAACTCGGAAAGTCGAAACGACAACGGGGCAAGCGGGCGAGGCCGTCAATGGCTTCTCGGCGAGAGAAAGTCGCCCGCGAAAGGGCGTGCTGTGTAGCGAAAGCCCCTCAGCCGATCCAGCAAGGCGAAGTCGTCGTGCTGCAATCTTCGTTGTTGTCCTTCGCACTTCGTCGCAACCGTCGTTTGCCTCGCGGTTGAGCGGCTCATTGCGGCTTCTGCCGGACGAAATGCGGGAGCAAAGACGGCTCGCTCCGATCCGAGCACGAGCATCGGCACAAGCTCGCGCGGCACTGCTCTGCTCGCGTCGGAAGTTGAGCGTTTGAGCGATTGAATGAGCGAACTCGGCCTACGTTCGAACGGACGATGAGTGCCCTTTGCAGCAGACTGGCTGCTCGCGATTGAGCATTCGCCGCATGCGTAATTTGGATGCCGAACATGCCCACCAAAATCCTCGTTGTCGATGATGCTCGCTTTGGACGAAATGCCGTGCGGCGCGCGCTCGCGAGTGAAGAGTTCGAAATCTTCGAAGCAGAGAATGGCCTGCGCGGTCTTGAGCAAGTCGAAGCAACTCAGCCGGACTACATCTTCACCGACCTCTTGATGCCGGAGATGGACGGCTTCGAGTTCATTCGGCAACTCAAAGGCAAAGGCTGCTCGACGAAAGTCTGCGTCGTCAGTGCTGACATTCAGACGTCGTCGCGCGAACTCGTGCAAGATCTCGGCGTCACCGACTTCGTCAACAAACCGTTCAAGCCGGACGAGTTACTGGCTGTCATCCATAAGGCCCTCGATACGGTGAAAGGTGCGTAAAGATGTCTCTTGAAATGGTCCAACAGGACGCGTTCTCAGAAGTCATCAACGTCGGCATCGGTCGAGCCGGTTCGATGTTGAGCGACCTCGTTGCACAACGCATTGAACTGCATGTGCCCGAGATTCGTGTCTGCACCATCGACGAACTCGAAGAGTTGCTCGCCGTGAATGGCGAGTTGCTCGACACCTCGATCTATCAAGACTTTCGAGGTCCGCTGAATGGCCGCGCCATACTCGGCTTCCCGCGCGACAGCGGTTTGAAGCTCGGGCAGATACTTGCCGGTCTTGATGAGACTCCGGATGAACTCGACGTCGACCTCTCGGGGATTTTGGTCGAGGTCGGCAACATCGTGATGAATGGCGTCTTAGGCTCGATCGCCAACATGTTTGAGTCACAGTTGTCCTACACCGTGCCGGAACTTTCGGTGACGGAAGGAGTGATGCAGCTCGCTCAAGTGAATTGGCTCTCGCGCTCAGAGATCGAGCAGACCGTCATTTACTCCGACGCTCACTTCTCGGTCGCAGGCACTGACGTGCACGGGTCGCTCGTCTTGATCTTCCGCTTGCGCGAAATCGAAAACGCAATCTCATCGCTGCTGCTGGCGAGTGCTTAGGCGAGCGGTTGCTCGAAACTTACCGGTATGACGGACTTGTAGTCCGTCGATTCAACAGCGCGACGGACTGCAAGTCCGTCGTACGAGACTCTGGGCGGTTCGTTTCATTCTGTCGGTCGCCTTAGCTCTGCTGTTCGCCAGCAATGTCAGGGAAATTACATCGGTCGCGGACTGACTCCAGTTCGACTGGTCCCCCCATTTCGACTCAATCTGGCTGAGTCGCTCCGGCCATATGACTCGATTGGCATTGCTGCTGCCTCTCGGAAATCGAGTTCGCAAAAAGAGACCCACGCATGTTTCAAGCATTCAATCTCGCCGAGTTTCGGCGCGAGATGTCAGATTTCTTACCTGTCGGGATCTGCGTCATTGATCGCCAATTGACGGTGCATCATTGGAATCGCCGGATGGTCGAGTGGACCGGGCTGAACTCGCACGAGATGTTCGGTCGCACGCTGATCGACACGTTTCCCGAGCTCAATAGGCCGACCTTTTTGATGCGGATTGACGATGCTTTCCGCAGCGGTTGCCCCGTCACGTTCTCGGCGGCCATTCATCAATACGTCGTTCGTGCTCGGTCTTCGTTCGGCGACGGCGGATTGATGAGTCAAGACGCGCTGCTCTTGCCACTGCGCGAGCATCCCAATCACGCGTTGCTGGTGCTGACCGATGTCACTCAGCGAGTGCAGGAATCAAACGCCTTGCGGGAAGAACGTCGCAAGCTGAAGCAACTTGCTGACAGTCTGCAGAAGCAGACCGAAGCACTGCGAAATGCCGAAGCGCAAGCGCAAACCGCGAACCGCGCGAAGTCCGAATTCTTAGCCAATGTCAGTCACGAGATTCGCACGCCGATGACCGCCATTCTCGGCTTTGCTGATGTGCTGACTGATTGCGATGTCTCAGCCGCCGAGCGATCGAACGCGATCAGCACGATTCGCACGAATGGCGAGCACCTCTTGCAGTTGATCAATGACATTCTCGACATCTCGAAGATCGAAGCCGGTCGTCTCGAAATGGAGATCACTCCGTGCAAGTTGCCGGAACTTATTGAAGACCTCAGCAAGCTCTTCACTCCCCGCGCTCATCAACGCGGCATCGGCTTCGAGATCAAGATCGCTCCCTTTACTCCGACCGTCTTTGACTCGGATCCGCTGCGACTGAAGCAAGTGCTGATCAACCTCTTGTCGAACGCGATGAAGTTCACCGAAGTCGGTTCGGTTGAGCTGAGCATCGGACTCGAAATGAGCGACGACCAGAAAGCCGCGATGCGCTTTGAAGTCGTCGATTCAGGCGTCGGCATGAATGGCGAGCAACTCGCGCGACTGTTTCAGGCATTCGTGCAAGTCGACACTTCGGCGGCTCGACGCTTTGCCGGCACGGGACTGGGACTCGTCATCTCGAAGCGCATCTGCGAGATGCTCGGCGGCGGCATCAATGTGTCGTCGCAACCGAACGTCGGAACGCGGTTCGTCGTTACGCTGCCGGTTGACGTGCAGCGGTTGCAGTCGAATGCCGTCGCCACTTCGCGGCCTGCTCGCCGTCAAGAAGACGCCGCGCCGCCGAGTGCTTCGCTCACCGGCATTCGAGTGCTCGTTGCGGAAGACGGACTCGACAATCAGAAGCTGCTGTCCTTCCGCCTTAAGAAAGAGAACGCTGACTTCAAGATCGTCGGTGACGGTGCTGCAGCAGTGGTTGCAGTGAAAGCAGCCGCAAACAAGCAGCCGTTCGACATCGTGCTGATGGATATGCAGATGCCGGTTCTCGATGGCTATCAAGCGACCGGGCAACTGCGTGCCGACGGCTTCACGTTGCCAATCATCGCGCTCACCGCGCATGCAATGGCGTCTGATCGGCAAGAGTGTCTCGACGCCGGGTGTAGTGATTATCACACAAAGCCGATCAACTGGCCGGAGCTTCGCACGCTCATTCAAACGCACGTCGCGACAGCGCGAGCGACACAAGAATTGGCGACGGTTTCATAGTTCTACAGCGCACGATGTAGCTGAAATCGTGAGATTTCAGGCATTTTAGCGGTCCGAAATCTGACGATTTCGGCTACGGAAACGCGAACGTGCGCTGTCGAATTAGACCGCGCATCGTCATCAACGACGACTCATTGAGAGCAGCGTGCGTCGGCTGCGCACCTTGCCGGGCATTCGTGCTCGCGACACGATGCGGCCCGACCTTTCCCCGCTCCTCTCTCGCGAGTCCCGCCATGATCCGATTGTTGTGCGCACTGACTGCCGCTTGTGGCTTGCTCTTGTCCGTCTCTGCCTTTGCTCAGGCAGAAGACAAACCCGCCGCAGAGAAAACGAATGCCCGCTACGAACGTCGGGCTGATCACGATCCGAATGGCATCGGCAAGTTCTATCTCGGTCGCGAGATCGCTCACGTAATGGGCTTCGGTCCGGGCGGTGCGGGCGCGTTATGGCTCGAACGAGAGACGCGAGAGAAAGAAGAAAAGGTCAGCTTGCTCGTTAAGTCGCTCGGCTTGAAACCGGGAATGGTTGTTGCCGATGTCGGCGCCGGCAGCGGAGTGATCTCGCTGCTGATGGCAGAGCATCTCGCGCCCGACGGCAAAGTGCTCGCGGTCGATATCCAACAAGAGATGCTCGATCGACTGAAAGCCAATTGCGAAAAGCTCGGAGTGAAGAACATCGAGCCCGTGAAGAGCACCGAGAAGGCGTCGAACATGAAGCCGGGAACGGTCGATCTAATCGTGATGGTCGACGTCTATCACGAGTTCGAGTTCCCTCATGAGATGCTCCTGGACCTCTCGAAGTCGCTGAAGGTCGGCGGGCGGATTGCCTTCGTCGAGTACCGCAAAGAAGACCCGACAGTGCCGATCAAAGAAGTCCATAAGATGTCCGAGGCGCAGGTTCGCAAAGAAGCCGAGCAAGCCGAGTTCAATCTCAAGTGGGTTGAGACGATTGCCGTCTTGCCGCGTCAGCATGTCGTCGTCTTCAAGCGTCAGAAGTAATGCGGTTCTGAGGTCGTGCATGCTGACTCCCGAACTCGCCGCCGCCTTTGTCTGCACGACGTATTCGGTCGAACTACCGACGGGCACGTTCGCGATTTGCATCGGCGAACCGACGCCGTTTCTGAATGACTGGCTGCGAGAACTGCATTGCGACTGTTGGGCCTACATCACCGCGTTCAATCCGCAGTCGCAGCAACTCGCGTCGCATGAGAACGCGCGGCGGCAAGCGGAACTCGAAGCTGAGCTGACATCGCGCGATTTGAAGTTCGTGCGCGGCTGCGGAGTCGGGGACGACGGGCAATGGCCGCCGGAAGAAAGCTGCTGCGTTGCGGGACTCTCGGAAGAGCAAGCCGTCGAGTTGGCGCGGCGGTTTGAGCAGCTTGCCGTTGTCGTCGGGAGCGTTGATGGAGTCGCTTTGCTTGCCGTCGTTTAGGCGAGCGGCAGATAAGGCTCTACCGGCAATAACCAGTACGACGGACAAGACTTTCGTCGTACCGGAAAGAGTTCTTCGGCCGCGGACCTAAAGACTCAATGAGGGAAGAGAGTGAGCAGTTCGGCCTTCTGTTCAACTCGTCTTCCTTGATCAGCGAGTGAGCGAGTTGTGGCTTCGACTTCTCAGAAGACAAAGAAATTGAACAGGAGATCGCAGAGCACGCAGAGGAGAAAGACAGAGAAGAGTTTGGTGGAAGCCTCACCTCGTGTGAGCAGCCTCAAGCACGAACTCACTTCATTGACCTAGTGCCTCAGGTCGGAAGTGACCTGCCGTGAGAGGCCAAGTTTGTGTCATCCTTCTTTCTCTCAGGGAAGAAGGAGACATCATGCCAGGGCAGGCGGCGAAGGTGCTTTTGTCGGAACGACAGCTTCAGATCGTTTTGGAAGATAGCAAGTCGAGACGAGTGAGTGGGGCTTTCAGGCTCAGGGCAACCATCATCCTGAAGGCCTTTCAAGGATTGACCAACTCTCAAATCGCAGAGAGTGTAGCTTTAGGTACACGCCAGATCGGCACTTGGCGAAAGCGTTGGCGGGACTCTTGGGACGCGCTACATAGTCGCCTTTCGCTCTGCGAAAGGGATCGTCGGCTTTTGCTCCGCAAAAGCTGCCTTTCGCGGAGCGAAAGGCGACTATCGGATGCGGCTTCGCCGCGTTAGGAACTTCGATGCCCGTTATTCGACTCGACTCTATTAACGACCCCGTGCTTGATGCTTATCGCCACTTGAAGAAGACCAATCTCACGCGCTGGTCGGGGCAGTTCATTGCTGAGGGTAAGAAGCTCACTCAGCAACTTTTGCAGAGTGACTTTGCTGCTCATTCGGTGCTCACGAGCGAAAACTATATCGGGCTGATCGAACCGCATTTGAAGCCCGAGCATGTTGTTTATGTCGTTTCACAAGCGGAGATCGAAGAAGTTGTCGGCTTCAACTTTCATCATGGCATGCTGAGTTGCGGGTATCGCAAACCCGAACCGACATTGGAAGAACTCGTCCCGAAAGAGGGACCGGTGAAGCTCGTTGTCTGCCCGAAGATTGAGAACCCGGACAACCTCGGTTCAATCCTTAGGCTGAGCGCGGGCTTTGGTGTGCAGGGCATCTTGCTCGGTGAAGGCAGTTGCGAGCCGTTCTCGCGACGCACGCTGCGCGTCTCGATGGGAGCGGCGTTTCGCGTGCCGGTGATCTATTCCGGTCGCAACCTCGCGGAGCAACTTGAATGGCTGCGACTTGAGCGCGGCATCGATCTCGTCGCGACGGTGCTTGATGACAGCGCCGAGTCGCTCAAGCACGCTGACGTGTCGCCGCGCACGGCGCTGCTGTTAGGCAATGAGAACGACGGACTCGCTCCTGAATGGGTTGCGGCATGTCAGCGCCGCGTGACGATCCCAATGGCGCCCGGAACGGACTCGCTGAATGTCGCGTTCGCGGCGTGTTTGTTCTTGTTTCATTTCATGGGATGAAGGTCAAAGCAAAGACAGATGGGACGGATAGGACCGATACGACGTATGGGACTTAATAGTTCCGAGTTCGTAGCGTCTGAGAAGCGTGCCGCATTTATTGCCTGCGAACTCATCAACGATCGAACGGACTTGCTGCGAACTCACATGCGGACTGCTGCGGGGCTACGATCGCGGCGTGACATTGAACACTCAGCAATCCTCGTTTCATTGCAGCGCCATGCATCATCCCTTCAGCGATCTGCCCGAGTTCGCGAGCCTCGCCGCTCAGCGCGGCATTGTCCGTATCCCGATGGAGCAAGACGTACCCTTCACGCCGCGCGTGCGGGCACTCGTTGACTCGGCCGAGTTTCAGCGATTGCGGCACATCTCGCAGTTGGGGCTCGCTTCGTATGTCTATCCCGGAGCGACTCATACGCGCTTCGAGCATGCGCTCGGCGTCTTTCACAACGCGATTCGATACTTGTGGCAGCTCGGTCGAGATCCCCGCTTCTGCACGCTCATCGACGACCATCATGCCGAGCTGTTGTTGGTGTCAGCATTGTTACATGACATCGGTCATTGGCCGTTCTGTCATCCGATCGAAGATCTCGGACTTGCCGACTTGCCGCCGCATGAAGCGCATGCCGCTGAGTTTCTCGGACCGAACACTGAGCTCGGTCGCGTGCTGATCGAGGAATGGAAAATACAGCCAGAAGAAGTGCTCGATGTGCTCGTCGCAAAGACTGAGCATCCCGAACGTCGGATCTTGCGCTCGATCCTGTCGGGGCCGATCGACATCGACAAACTCGATTATCTCGAACGCGACAGCTTGCACTGCGGAGTGCCTTACGGGCGGCACTTCGACAAGCATCGCTTGATTCAGTCGCTCGTCTTGAATGAAGCCGGTGACGGGCTTGCGATCAGTCAGAAGGGAAAGACGGCAGCCGAGCTAATGGTCTTCGCGCGGTACGTGATGTTCTCGGAGGTCTATTGGCATCACGCCGTGCGTTCGGCGACGTGCATGTTCGCGCGAGCTTTCTATGAACTGCATCGGCAACTCGATTTGCAGTCGCTCTTCCGCATGATCGAACCCGAGACGATTCGGCTGTTGCGCGATCGAGCGAAGGGCACCGAAGCAGAAGCACTCACCGAAGGCGTGTTTGGATCGAGGCGGCAGCTTCATAAGCGAGTCGTCGAATACAGCCACTATCAGGATCACGAGCTTTATGCGCGACTCGCGGGCCGTCCGTATGAGTGGCTCGTGCAAGTGAGTCGTCGGCTAACGACTGAGATCAACGCGCGCGGCTTCTTGACCGGATCGGCACCTCTCTCGCCGACCGACGTGCTGATTGACGCTCCGCCGCAACATCGAGAAGTTGAATTCAAAGTCTCGATCTACTTCCCGAAAGAGGATCGCTATCGGCCACTCAGTTCGTGCTCGCCAGTCGTCGAGGCATTGGCGAAGCGGCAGTTCGACGACTACGTCAAACGCGTCCGCATCTTTGCGCGGCGCGACATCGCTGCGGGACTCGGTCAGCAGTCTCAGTTCGAAGAGGCTCTGCGTGCAGCGGTTGATGCGTGCGAGTGAGGAGTGAGGAGTGAGGAGTGAGGAGTGAGGAGTGAGGAGTGACTCGCTGCGGGACGGAATGGGATCTCGACCGCTGTCGGCATCGGAGACTTCTTATGTTGGCCTCGCCGGTCGCGCTCGATATAGACCGAGACCGATGTTTGCACCGCTCATTCCATTCAGGCCGATCATGCTTCCGACTTCGCACTCAAGCTCGCATGTTGTCAGTTCGGTTGCCGCTCAGTTTCAGCCTGCCGCGCACGACCTACTGCGAATCGGCTCGCGGCGCTGGTTCCTGCAAACCGGATTGGCGGGAGTCGCGGGATTGAGTCTGCCTCAGATTCTTGCCGCTAATGACGCAGCAATTGGCAATGCGAAACCCCGCAAGTCAGTTTTGATGTTCTGGCTGAGCGGAGGCTTGAGCCATATCGACTCATGGGATGTAAAAACGAATGCACCCAGTGAGATTCGCGGCCCGTTTGGTTCGATCCCAACAAGCTTGCCCGGGGTGCGTTTCACCGAGCACCTGCCGCTGCAAGCGTCGATCGCTCATAAGCTCTCGATCATTCGGTCGGTCGATTGCCGAGCGAGCAATCACACTCCGATCACGATGCAGGCCGGCAACCCATTGGCAAGACGATCGGACAACGGCAACGACGGCGACGGCTATCCGTCGATGGGCTCGGTCGTCGCGAAGTTCCGAGGTTCGAACGATCCCGCAATGCCGGCATTCGTCGGACTCGCTGATAGTTGGAAGGCCGATGTTTGGGAGTCGGGTCAAATGGGCTCGGACTTCGCTCCGGTCAAAGGCAGCGAACTCGCGGGTCGATTTGCTCTGCCCGAAGGAGTGCTCGTCGATCGTCTGCAAGATCGTCAGTCGCTGCGGCGCGAGTTCGATCGACTCCGCTCCGAACTCGATCGTACCGAAACGATGGCTCGCTCGGACCGCTACTCGCAGCAGGCTTTTGATCTCGTGCTCTCAGGCCGTGCTCAAAAGGCATTCGCAGTTGAGGAGGAATCACCGCAGTTGCGAGAGGCTTACGGTCGCGATTCGCTCGGCGAAAAAGCGTTGCTCGCGCGGCGACTCGTCGAGGCCGGCGTTAGCTATGTCGTCGTGAGTGGGGCATGGGGCTACTTCGATCATCACGGCGACGAGGTGCGTTGGGGCGGCATCGAAAAGGGCTTAAAGCCGCTGTTGCCGCGCATTGATCAAGTCATCTTCACTTTGATCAATGACCTCGAATCACGCGGCCTTCTCGATTCAACACTGGTGCTCATGCTCGGCGAGTTCGGACGCGGGCCAGTGATGACAAGGACCGCCGGTCGCGACCATTGGACGAATTGCATGTCGATGCTCGTTGCTGGCGGCGGGTTGAAGCACGGTCAGATCATCGGAGCGACTGATGCTCGCGGTTACGGCATCTCTGACCGCGCGGTTCGCCCGCAAGACCTCGCTGCGACGGTCTTTAATTACATGGGCATCGATCTCAGTTCGCATTGGGTCAACCCGCAAGGTCGCCCGGTGCCAATTGTCACCGAGGGCGGCAAGCCAATCGCAGAATTGGCGTGATGCATCGCCCCGGACGAGCCTCACCTGTCGTCGCAGGCGCCATTGGTGATCTGTGACGATTCTCTCAAGGGTGCCGACAACTCTGCCGATACCGAGGATGACGAATGGTGCACGGCGAGATGCGTCGCGCGCCGGCTGCTTCAGGACGAAGCGGCTTTCGACTACTTCCTCGAGATGCCATTGAAATCCTATGTCGACAGTTCATGGACGAACCGCTGCCGCCCCCGTCAAAGCTCCCGCCACTTCTTCGACTGCCCCTGCTGCTAGTCGCTGCTTTCTGGAAGTGACTCGCGGCAAGACTGCTCATCCCGTTCGCCCCATCAGCCGCGATCGGTTCTTGATCGGAGCTGGCGATTGGTGCGATCTCAGTCTCGGCGGCCCGCAGATGCCGGTCTTGCATAGCGTCATTCATCTCGACGGAGCGCATGCATGGATCGACGCCGTCGGCGCAGGTATCGAACTGAAGGTGAATGGCAAAGCGACGACCTTCGCGGAACTGCATGCCGGCGATCGCATCGACATCGGAGCCTTTTCGCTGACCTTCCGCCAAAACTCGGCAGCGGTAGCGAAGGCCAATGGCTCTGCATCGACTTCAGAACTCTACGACCCAATCCCCGCAGACCTTTCGGACGACAATGACAGCGATCTCTCATCGCTGTCGGCTTCGGAACTCGTCGATCTCATTGAGGGAGATATGGAGATCGTCGAAGAGTTCGAGCGTCGTAAGCGACGCGGAACCGACGCGCTGCTGGATGCCGTTCGACGGCATCGTCCTGAAGAGACGACGCAGCGCCAGCTTCCGACAATCCCGCCTCAGCTTGCTGGGTTCGAGCGATTGGCATCTCTGTTCAACGACCTCGAATCAACGATTCAGTCGATCGGAACGCTCGCAAAAGATCTCGAACAGCGCGCGAAGCATGTCAGTCCGAGCGAAGTGGGAGTTGCCGCTTCATCGTTGCTGCAGTTTCAGGAGCAGGTTGTCAGTCGTTTGGATGAAGTGCTCGCGAAAGTGTCGAAGCACACCAAAACGACCGATCGCAAGTCACAGCGCCGAGATGCTGCGTAACGGTAGCACTCAGGCGCCGAGGGGGTTTCGCGGTCCGCTCGGCGACGTCCTTCAGTCGCGTGCTCAAGTTCCGGCGTTTTCGGCCAGTTGCCGCTGCCTCAGCAGATAGAGCACTGCCATACGAACAAGCAGCCCGTTCGTGACTTGATCGAGAATCACGGAGTGCTTGCCGTCGGCGACTTCCGGAGTCAGTTCGACCCCGCGATTAATCGGTCCCGGAGCGAGGATCAGCACGTCCTTCTTTGCCTTGCGGATGCGATCGCCATTCATGCCGAAGAAGTGCGCGTACTCGCGAATCGACGGGAAGTAGGCACTGCGCTGACGCTCGAATTGAATTCGCAGCAAGTTGATGACGTCGGTCTCTGACAAGACTTCATCAAGGCTGTTGGAGACTTCGACTCCGAGTTCCGTCACATGCGACGGGATCAGCGTTGAAGGCCCGCAAACGATGACTCTCGCGCCGAGCTTCTTGAGTCCCCAAATATTCGAACGCGCGACGCGGCTATGCAGGATGTCGCCGACCAATGTCACCGTGAGTCCCGAGAGGTCTCCGCGATGCTCGCGAATCGTGAAGATGTCGAGCAATCCTTGAGTCGGATGCTCGTGAGTTCCGTCTCCTGCATTGACGACGCCAGCTTTCAGGTGCTTCGCCAGCAGGTGCGGCGCGCCCGAACTGCTGTGTCGCACGACAACGAGATCCACTCCCATTGCTTCGATGTTGCGGGCGGTGTCCACAAAGGTCTCGCCCTTCGAAACGCTGCTGCCCGATGCCGTGAAGTCGACGGTGTCAGCACTCAGTCGCTTAGCGGCGAGGCTGAAACTTGTGCGAGTTCGAGTCGATGGCTCGAAAAACAAGTTCGCCACAACCGTGCCCGAAAGCGCTTTGAGCTTCGTCTCGCCTTCTGCCGCAAGCCGCTTAAACTCCGCCGCTTGGTCAAGAATTTGAGTGATCTCAGTCGCGGACAGTTCTTGCAGTCCGAGCAGATGTTTCCGAGTCCAAACTGCGCTGGCAGGCTGCCCCATCGTCGTCGTTGCAAGAGACATAGCATCCTCAAGGAGTAGAACCGACCGATCCTGATTTCTGCCGCTTCAAGCAGAGCGAGTAGAACCATAATGACGGCGACGCCGGTTATGCAGCGAGTCGGTCGTTTCGCGATTGGCGGGGCCGATCAACAGCGGATGGCGATCAGGCCAAATTCCGAAATCAACCTCTAGCGACTGCCGGTATTCGCCGATCTGAAGTGGCCCGAATACTGGCCGGAGCAGAACGCCCGAGATTCGATCACTCGCCAGCAACAGCAGTGCTTCGAACTGCCGCAGGCACCGTCCCTCAGTTGGACCCCGCAGCCCAAAATGGTCGCGGCTTCGTGGAATGTCAGACGAGTCGTTAAGAATCCATGTTGAATTTGAGAACCCCCGTCAGTACCGTCCAAAGGGTCTTTAGTTCTCATTTTTTCGTAGTTCTTGGTCTCGATGTTCGAGGCCATTCTTTCTTGTCCGTTGTTTGAGGAGAACGAATTATGAAGTTGCAGAACAAGATGAAGCGTGGATTTACGCTCATCGAACTGCTGGTTGTGATCGCGATCATCGCGGTCCTCATCGCGTTGCTGCTGCCTGCAGTCCAGCAAGCCCGCGAAGCAGCTCGACGGTCCGACTGTAAGAACAAGCTGAAGCAAATTGGCATTTCGATGCACAATTACCATGAAACCTTCGGCACGTTCGCACCCGGCTTCGTGAAGTCTGGGCCAACTCCGACTACTAGCACTAGCGCATGGGGTTGGGGATTTTATGGGTTGCCGTTTATGGATCAGGCTCCGCTGTATAAGAAAATGACAGGAGCCAGCGGCGACATTGCGAACGCAGCGAACGGTGCCTTTACCCAGACCATCCTCCCCGCATTTCGATGCCCGTCAGATCTCGGCGAGTCTCAGGTGACAATTAATGGCGTCACTTGGGGAACGAACAATTACGTTGCCAATTGGGGCGTTGGTGTTCCACACGTCTTAGGAATAAACGCGGACGACACTGCGGCGAAAGCTGTTCAAGGAATCTATGGCCAGAATAGCCGTGTCCGAATTCGCGATATTCGCGATGGAACCACAAACGTGATTCTTGCAATGGAGCGACGTCAACCTCGCGCTGCCAACACGACGACCCCATGGAACACGACTTCGGGGCAGTTCGCTAGCCTCTGGGCGGGTTTTCCGACTGCGGCGACACCAACGGCCGAGCCTTCAACTATCCTTGGCTCAACTGACGCGACTGCTGCTGGAACAGTAATGGCATTGACTGGCCATCTCTGTATTGGCACCTACCCGTCTGGTTCTTTTGCCGAGACAACCACAGGCTGCTTGGCCAGCGCCACAGGTGCTTATCCCGCAACAGCAAAAATCAACAAGACCCTCGCTGGTGCTGCATTGACCGGTACTAACTCCGAAACAACGACGATCGGATCGAGCGCCTACCATCCTGGTGGAACTCAAGTGTTGCTCGGCGATGGTTCTGTTCGGTTCGTGAGTGACAGCATTGCGGTGCAGACTTGGGTTAACCTTTCTCGTCGTGCCGACGGCATGGTCTTGGGAGATTTCTAATCGCTTTACATGCTTGAAGTCATAATTAAAGAGCCCCTCAATGCTTGTCATTGAGGGGCTCAATTCTTTTATGGCCACTTGTGTTGGTGGACTGCGACTTACGGAGGCAATGATGAAGATACCGCAGTTCGCATCAGTTTGGGCAGCAATGATTTTCGGATTGGTGTCATTCGCGGTCGCTCAAGAATCGCTTGAAATCAAATATCCCAATCGCCCGAAGGTTGCCGGGACGCTGCGATTGCATCTGCGGGAGCGAAAAGAGGTTGTCGCGGGTAATAAGGAATTCCGAGTCGTCGATCGGACTGCCGATTGGGCGGTTAGCGAGACGGCGATCATTATTTGCGACATGTGGGACGCGCACTATTGCCGCTTAGCCGCTCAGCGAGTGGGAGTCATGGTGCCGCGAATGAATCAGGTTGTTTCGGCGGCGAGAAGTCATGGGGTGATGGTAATTCATGCCCCGAGCGGAACCGTCGATCTCTATGCCGATACGCCATATCGAAAGCGCATGCAGCAGGCCCCGTTCGCAAAAGGGCCTGAAGGTTGGCAGTTCAATAAATGGTGTGATTGCGATTTGAGTCGCGAGCCGGAACTGCCGGTCGATGTTTCGAAGCAAGCGTGTGATGACCCCATTGTTGGCGCGGTCGTCAGGCAGTTCAGCAGGCAGCATCCGGGACTCGACATCATTGGGTATGACGGCGTTAGTGATAGCGGACAGGAAATATGGAATTTCTGCGAAGCCAATGGGATCAAGAACATTGTCCTGATGGGAGTGCATACCAATATGTGCGTGCTCGGCCGGCCGTTTGGAGTTCGGGCAATGGTGAAACTCGGTCGCAACGTTGTGCTAGCTCGCGATTTGACCGACGCGATGTATGACCCGAGACAACCGCCGCATGTCAGTCACGCTCGCGGTACGGAATTGGTCGTCGAACACATTGAGAAGTATTGGTGCGCGTCGATTTTGGGAGCTGACCTTGAGAAGGTCGTCGAGGGGTCTGCAGGACCTTAACAACGCCACTTATTCGCCTCCTCAAATGACGACCGGGAGTAAATCCGCGACTTACCTTCGGTCGATTTGGCGTCAGTCGTAGTGGTAGTCGACGAGACTCTGCGGCGCGCTCGATAAGTCCGAATTGGCAATATAAGGGAGTGAAAAATGGAGTCCACAAAACGAGGCGTGCCGTTGCACTGGCAAATTCTTTTGGGACTCGTGAGCGGAGCGACTGTCGGTCTAATTGCGCGTGCGGCTTGCACTTCGGAGAAAGCAATTTCGGTCGTCCAATGGATTGCTACCAATATTGGTGAGACATTGGGGCAAGTCTTCTTGCGTCTCATTTTCATGGTCGTTGTGCCGCTCGTATTTTCGGCGCTGACACTGGGGGTTGCCGGTATTGGAGATGTTCGGCGGCTCGGTCGAATGGGAGCGCGGACGGCTTTGATGACGATCATTCTGTCGTCTTGCTCGGTTGTTATTGGCCTCACGCTCGCGAATGTCGTGCGACCGGGGGACCGGTTAGGTGATGAGCAACGCCAGAAGCTGCGAGAGGAGTATGGCTCGAAGACTCAGAAGGCTGTCGAGCAAGCCAAGAACGCAAAGACGGCTCGCGACAGCATCCTCGATTTGATTCCGAAGAACCCGCTGCAAGAAGCGGTCGGTGCGATTGATGGGAGTTCGCCGGGCGGCGGGATGCTCGCGGTGATGATGTTCTCATTAATGGTCGGAATTGCCATCACCGTATCGCCGGAACGAACGGCTCCACTCATTGCGGTATTAGAGGGGCTCTATGACATCTCAATGATCATTATCAATTGGGCCATGAGACTGGCGCCGTATGGAGTTGCCGGACTCGTCTTTTCACTGACGACGAAGCTCGGAGTGGAGATTCTCGAGACGCTCTTATGGTACGTCGGCACGGTGCTTGTCGGGCTCGGCCTGCACATGTTCGGCGTCTACTCAGTCGTCGCGTTCGTGTTTGCGAAGCTGACTCCGAAGCAATTCTTCGGTCGTATTAGCGAAGTCATTCTGACCGCGTTTGCGACTTCATCGTCGAGCGCGACGTTGCCGACGGCGCTCCGAGTAACCGAAGCGAATCTCGGAGTGAAACGAGAAGTGTCCAGCTTCGTGCTAACGGTCGGCTCGACTGCCAATCAGAACGGCACCGCGTTGTACGAGGGGCTGACGGTTTTGTTTTTGGCGCAGGTCTTCGGAGTCGACTTAACCGCCAGTCAGCAATTTACCGTCGTGATGATGTCGGTACTGGCGGGCATCGGGACTGCCGGAGTGCCCGGGGGTTCGTTGCCGCTTGTCGTGCTCGTCCTTCAGTCGGTCAACGTGCCCGGGGAAGCGATTGGCATCATTCTGGGAGTCGACCGACTGCTCGACATGTGCCGCACCTCGTTGAATGTGACGGGCGACGTGCTTGTGGCGGCTTGCGTTGATCGCATGGAGCGAGCAGCAGAAGGGGCTTCTCAATCAGCGGGATCTTGAGAGAGGTTCTCCACACTGAAAATTGACGGCGTTCTCGTATCTTGTTTGAGAACCTCATGCCGCTGAAGCTCGGGATGGAATCCCAAGCTACTTGTCCAAACGAGTTTACTCGTCGCCTTTCGGACTAATCGGCGCTGCGCGCAAAATCGGCGCCGTCGTCACAGGATTCCGAACTTCCCAATTCAACTCTGTCGCCGATTGCCTACCCAGCTTCGCGAGGCGTGCTAGATTCCCTCGTGTGTTTGGTCCCTTTGAGTGACTCACGGTGGTGGCGAAATGACAGACGGATTGAGTCTCGGCCTGCTAGAAGTGAGCAACCTATCTCCGTCGTTCGTCGTCGCAGATCGGTGCTCGAAAGCAGCAGGCGTGCGAATTCTGGGCATTGAGAGCACTGACAGCGCTGCTCAATGCATCAAGCTGATTGGCGGTGTTGCCGAAGTGCAATTCGCTGTCGAGCACGGAATGGAAATCGCGCAGCGAATGGGTGCGACGGCGACGTTCACCGTCCTTCCTGCTCCATTGGAAGTCACACGTTTGTTGGCGGATCAGCCGCCGCAATTCAGCCCTCTTCTCGGTGTTTACGATTCTCGAGTTCCTCGGAAAGACGCGATGAGCACAAGTGACGCCCTCGGTTTGTTGGAAACGCAAGGTTTGGTTGCCGCACTGCATGCGACTGACGACATGTTGAAGTCGGCGAACGTCGTTTTGGTCGGCAAAGAGAAGATCGGCGCGGCCTACGTCACGATCATGATTAAAGGCGACGTTGCCGCCGTGCAGAACGCCATTGAGACCGGTCGCAGCACGGTCGAGCGACTCGGCGGAAAGCTGATACTCGCCGACGTGATTCCGCGTCCGCATTCAGATCTCGCGGCGTTGTTGCCGAAGTAGGTTCGACATTCCGACGACTGCTGAGCGCGATAGCTAATCGCGCTCGTGATGGGGTAAGCGTGCCGAGTGTTGGCTGCCGTAGTGCGCCGACAAGCGGGATGCTTGCCCCATGTATTTTGAAGCACACTTCAACTGCTGCCTTTGTGAGTGTTCGTCGTTCTCGACGAGTCGCCCCGCAGCGTTGCGAAGTCGGTGCTGCTATCCGCCGATCGAAAACATCGGACGATCCGGCTGAATGAAGCGCGCGGTGTTGATCTCATGCCCTTCGTTCTTTGCCGCGATGCTCGCGCGGACGGCTTGCTCGATTTGCTCGTCCGTGCCGCCGTTGCGAAGCAGCGCTTTGAGATCGGTCTCTTCGAGACTGAAGAGGCAGTTGCGAATCTTGCCGTCGGCTGTGATGCGGAAGCGGTTGCAGTCCATGCAAAAAGGCTGACTGACCGAAGCGATGAAGCCGATGCGTCCGACTCCGTCCTCGAATTCGAAGTCCGTCGCCGGAGCATGCGAGTCGCGTTGACCGAGCGGCTTGAGCGGCATGATGTCTTGAGAAAGCCGCTCGATGATCTCGTGAGCGAACAAGACTTTGTCGCGCTCCCATGCGTTGTCGGCGTCGAGCGGCATGAATTCGATAAACCGAATCTCGACGCCGGTCTCACGTGCGAAGTGGCCGAACGGAACGATCTGATCCTCAGTCATGCCGCGAATCGAGACCGCATTCACTTTGACGGGATCGAAGCCGACTCGTTTCGCTGTGTGAATTGACTCGACGACTTTCTCATAGCCTTCGCGCCGCGTGATCTCTTTGAACTTCACGGGATCGAGCGCATCAAGGCTGATGTTGATTCGTCGCAGTCCGGCATCGAAGAGGTCTTGAGCTTGCTCGGTAAAGAGGATGCCGTTTGTTGTGATGCCGATGTCTTTGACGCCCGGAATCGCGGCGAGCTTCTTGACGAGTACATGCAGGTCGCGGCGAACGAGCGGCTCGCCGCCAGTGAGTCTCAGCTTATTCACCCCGAGCGGCACGACGACGCGAACGAAGCGTTCGATCTCTTCGAACGAGAGCAACTCTTTGCGATTCATGAACTGCACGTCGCCGGCGGGCATGCAATAGAAGCAGCGGATATTGCAGCGATCAGTGACGCTGATCCGCAGATTGTTGTGCAGTCGACCGAAGCGATCGATGAGGGGCTCGGGCATGACAAAGTCCGGCGAATAGATGCGGTAGAGCGGAAGAAGGTCGTGCGCAGGGTCGTCGGTCTGAGTGACGGGGGCTAGCGACGATCGCCTTTTAGAGTGACCGGCAACCTCGAACGCATGCGCCGAGTTGCTTTCACTCGGTGTTCAACGGCAAAGGAACTCGCAATCTCGTGACGACCTCATTCGACTCGCGGTCTGAATTGAGGGCATCTCGTACTACTAGTTCGCGATTTGTTGTCGGCTTGCGCATTGTAGGACGCGTTACATAGTCGCCTTTCGCTCTGCGAAAGGGATTGTCGGCTTTTGCTCCGCAAAAGCTTCCTTTCGCGGAGCGAAAGGCGACTATCGGATGCGGCTTCGACTTGCCGTTAAACAAGTCTGCCTGCACCGCGCAAGTCATCTAACGGTCAATGGCAGGAACTCGAACCTCGCGATGTAATGCGAATTACTCAGACGCCGACCGACGAGCACTCCGACGATCGGCAATGCTCTTTCGCGAAGGCGGCGACGGTTTCGATCGCAGCTCGCATTTGAGGGGCGTTGATCTCATGCACGTCGATCGCTTGCCCGACCGCCTTGAGCATCGTGATCGTCAGCCGGCCTCCGAGGTGCTGTCGGAATTCTTCCAGTCCCTCGAACAGCGGGCCGATGTCGTGCAAGGCGCGGTGATCGAGCGGCAGTCCGAGATCAGCGAGGCAGTGCAAGACTCGATCGCAATCTCTCTGCGGCAAGCCATGCACGAGCGCGGAGTAGACAGTGTCGACAGCGACGCCGATGCCGACCGCTTCTCCGTGACGGAGTTCGAAGTTCGTCATGACTTCGAGCTTATGAGCGGACCAATGTCCGTAATCGAGAGGCCGTGCTTCGAGTGCTTCAAAGGGGTCGCCGCCGCGCGTGATGTGCTGCAAGTGATGCACTGCCGAACGTTGAATGATCGGACTCGCGACGCTCATGTCTCGGTGTCGAATGGCTTCGGCTTGATCGCAAAGCCTCTCGAACAACTCGCGATCTTTGAGCAGCGAGACCTTCACCGCTTCAGAGAAGCCGCAAACGAAGTCGCGATCAGGCAGCGTCGCTAAGAGAGCGGTGTCATTAATCACCGCCCATGGCACGGCAAAGGTGCCGACCCAGTTCTTCTTTGCGAAGAGATTGACGCTGTTCTTCACGCCGACACCCGAGTCCGCTTGAGCCAGCGTTGTTGTCGGAAGCCTCACAAGACGGATGCCGCGATGCGCGATCGCTGCTGCGAAGCCGACGGCATCAAGCACTGCTCCGCCGCCAATTACGACCATGTAGCTGCGACGATCGAGGTCCGCTGCGTTGATGCACTTCAGCATGCACTCAAGGACGTGAATGTCGTTCTTGATGGCCTCGCCGCCGGTCACGATTTGAATGTTGCCGGGACTTTGAAAGCGGTCTTCATGAGCACTACGAAATTGCTCGATCGCTTCGATGAGTCCCGGAATGGCGTCCGCGACGCAGGCATCGACCCAGAATTGAACTCGCGGCAATTGGTTCCCGGACGGCTCAAGCACATCGAGCAAGACGTTCTGCTCGGAGTGAAAGATGTCGTCGGTGAATCGCAAACGGTGAGTAAACGGCACCGCGAATGGCACGTCCAAAGAGCGAACGTCGTGCGGCAGCGACTGAGGCGTCGTCATTGGGGGACTCGGCGGGAAAGGCGGAAGGGGGCGTTGATCAAACGCCGTTTGGAAGGCGGGCCGATTGTTGTTTTCGAGGACACCGCCATCAACCAACACCTTGAAGCAAGCCCGTGCTTTCAGCAGATCAAAAACTGTCCGAATGGAATGACCGTTACGACCCGGCGCCGACTCCGACTGTGCCGACGAAAGTCACTGCATTTGCTGACTGCTCTGAGGCAAAGCCGCTCGGATCGTTATTCAATGCGGAGAGCGATGCGCGCCGCTTGCTGGGGTTGCTCTTTGAATGCTGCGACGCGATGACTCGATTCGGCGTTCTTGCTCGAAATTACTTCTGTCTTTCGGGAGCGTGCTCTCATGACTTCAACTGGCGATCACACAACGCGACGCGAATTCCTTCAGGCTGCGGGGACGGCTGCGATGAGTGCGACATTGGCTCCGGCGATTCTCGGAGCGACGGATAAGGCGGGCACTCGGAAGCCCGTCATTGGAGCGGGGGCGTATCAATACGAAGTCACTCACAACTGGGGAGAAGTGCCGTCGCATATTCGTTGGGGCGAGACGCACGGAGTTGCGGTCGACTCAGCCGGGTTTGTCTACATCAAGCATCGCACGCGCATTGCTGAGACGCCGATGGACTCGATCGCTGTCTTTGATCCGGCGGGCAAGTTCGTGAGGTCATGGGGCAAGCAGTATCACGGCGGCGGGCACGGCATCGATATTCGCCGCGAGGGCAATGAAGAGTTCCTCTATCTGTGTATCACGACGGGCGGTCCTGTAGTAAAAGCGACACTCAAGGGCGAAGAAGTTTGGATCAAAGGCAAGCCCGTCGAGACCGGGAAGTACGACGATCCAAAAGCACTCTTCAAGCCGACCAACATCTGCTTCGCGCCCGATGGCGGCTTCTATGTCGCGGACGGCTACGGCTCGCACTTCATCCATCAGTACGACAAAGCCGCGAAGTGGGTCCGCTCATGGGGCGGCTTCGGAGATCAGCCCGGTCAGTTCAAGACGCCGCACGGACTATGGCTCGATGATCGTCCGGGGCGCGAGCCGCGCATCGCCGTCTGCGATCGCGCGAATGCTCGACTGCAATACTTCACGCTCGACGGCAAGCACATTGAGTTCGTGTCGGGAGTCTCGTTCCCCGCCAATCTCGAAACGCGCGGAGATGTGATGCTCTGCCCCGACCTGCATGCGCGAGTCACGCTGCTCGATCGAGACAACAAAGTCATTACCCATCTCGGCTACGAGCAAGCATGGACCGACAAAGTGCTCGACGACGGCAAGTTCACGATGCGCGGTCAGCCGGAAACATGGCAGCCCGGCAAGTTCCTACATCCTCATGACGCGTGCTTCGATCAGGACGGCAACATCTTCGTTGTCGAGTGGGTGCTGACCGGTCGCGTGAGCTTCTTGCGCAAAGTGGCTTGAGGCGCAGCGTTGTTGGGTTGAGACGCTGAATCGCGGGGATCAATCCCCGTTCTCCATCATGAAGGAAGCCCTGATGAAACTGTTGGCATTGTGGGTCTGCTCGTTGCTGAGTCTTGCGTTCGGTTCGTCGTTGCTGGCTCAGGATGACTGGCCGCAGTGGCGCGGTGCGTTGCGAACGGGCGTTGCTGACTCAAAGCAGAAGCCGCCGACTCAATGGAGCGACTCGCAGAATGTTGTTTGGAAAGCAGCCATTCCCGGTCGCGGGCACGGAGCACCGACAGTGGTCGGCTCGCGCGTCTTCTTGCAGACGGCGGATGAAGAGCAGCAAGTGCAGTCCGTGCTCTGCTTCGATCGCGCGACCGGAAAGCAGCTTTGGAAGAGCGACGTGCATCAAGGCAAGTTCGTGACGGCGGGCATTAACAAGCGGAGCACTCAAGCGAGTTCGACTCCGGCCTGCGATGGCGAGCGGGTCATAGTCAACTTCCCGAACGATGCCGCGATTCGGACAACGGCGCTTGATCTCGACGGCAAGCAAGTTTGGCAAACGAAGGTCAGCGACTATGTCCTGCATCAAGGCTATGGCTCGTCGCCGATGCTGCATCAGCAACTGGTGCTCGTTGCCGCCGACAACAAAGGCGGCGGCGCGATCGCGGGACTCGAACGCGCGTCCGGAAAGATCGTTTGGAAGCAGGACCGAGCGAAGCTGCCGAACTATCCCACTCCGATCGTGCTGACCGCTGCGGGCAAAGAGCAGCTCTTCATGATCGGCTGCGATGTTGTGGCAAGCTTTGATC